>JBEPXB010000149.1:0-6624 GCA_041642135.1 Halobacteriales archaeon
CGACCGGCGACGTCGACGCCGGCGAGGTGGTCGACGGCGTGACCGCGGAGTTCGGCGGCGGTGGAGGCGGATCGCCGACGGTCGCCCAGGGCGGCGGCATCGGTGCCGACGCGGACGAGGTCGTCCGGTTCCTGCGCGGGGAGTGAGACGGGCGACGGACGACGGACTGTGGCGGTCGCGGCTACCCCGGGCCGTCCCGGCCCCGGAGCCCTCGGAGCGTCCGGTAGCCGACGGCGCCGACCGCGACGCCGACGACGGCCCCGGCCCCGCCGACGAGTGCCGGCCGAAGCCTTCCACCGCCATCGCGGGTCATCGTTCCGCTCCCCTCCTCGGGGACCGACAGGTCGTAGGCGTGGAACTCACCCGGGTCGACCGACCCCGTCCGCGTCGCGTCCACGAGCGTACCCTCCGGTCCGGCGACGACGGCCGTCAGTTCGTAGTCGGTCGCCTGCGTGCCGAGGACGCCGACCCGGTACGTCCCAGGGTCGGCACCGTAGAGCGACCGCAACCGTGCGAGGTCGCCGCGGTTCCGGTCCATCCCCTCCCCGCGGATCCGGTCGAGTTCCTCCCCGTTCGGGTCGACGACGGTGAGTTCGACGTCCGCCGAGTCGACCGTGACGACCGCGACCGGAAAGAGCGCGTCGCGGACCCTCGCCCGGTCCACGGTCAGGTGGTCGAGCGGGCTCGTCCGGTCGCGGTCGGTCGCCCGCTCGATCTGGTCGTACCGGTTGAAGAGGACGTGCGTGTACCGGTCGTACGGCTGCATCGAGAGCGTCCCCTCGTCTGACTCGAACCGGATCTCCGGCGTCTCGCCCCGATAGGTCACGGCCGTCCGGTTCGGGTCGTATATCGGGATACTCACGCCGTCGCCGTCCTGCTCGAACCCGTAGGCGAGCACCTGGTGCCCGAAGAGGTCCTCGTCGAACAGCGAGAGCGTCGCTGTCCCGAACGTCGCGACCACCGACCGAACGTCGTCGAGGAGCCGCCGCATGTCGATCCACTCGGGGTGGAGCATCGCCCGTCGACCGAGCCACGCACGGAACTCGAGGTACTGTTCGGCCTGGCGCCGGGTGATCTCCTCGTACACCGGGGCGGTCGGCTCCTCGACCGGGACCGTCGGGTCCTCGATCTCGCTCGCCACCCGCCGGTCGACGGGGATCGTCTCCGGACGTTCGAAGTACCCCTGAGCGGTCAGCACCATCCCGTAACAGTGGCCGTTCGTCCCCGCCCGCTGGACGAGCGGGGTCCGGACCTGCGTCACGATCGCCTCGAGTAGCCCGCTCGGGAACCGATCGGTCTCGACACCGAGCGAGTATCGGGCTGCCTTCCGCCACTCCGTCCGTATCCGTTCCCGGATCGACGCCCGCGGCGGGTTCGGTGGCGGATCGAAGTACTGGTCTCGAAGCGACCAGTTGCGGAACCCGTAGCCGTGTTCGACCGGTCTGAACGTGCTCTCCCCGTCCTGTCGGGCCCCGAGTGCGGTCCCCTCGACCCCGGTCGCCCCCACGACGGATGCCGCTCCGACAATCACGTGGCGACGGGTGATGGCGAACATCACTGGAGCCCCGATTGTGGCACTGGTACTAATCTGTTGGCGATAGGTTCTCCGGCCACCTACCGAAAAACAAACGCCGGACGGGATCGACGGCGGATCGCCGACGGTCGCGCAGGGTGACGGCATCGGCGCCGCCACATGACACTTGCCCGTTGGTCGCCTGCGTCCGGACGTGTCCCCGCACACGCCCCTCCTCCGACCGGACAGGTACTTCGCCGAACGCGAGGTGAACTTCTTCCGCGTGATGGCGGTCGTCGGCCTCCTCGTCGCTGCCGGGCCGGCCGTCGTCTACGGTGTCGGCTGGGTCCTCGCCGCGAACCTCGACGGGACCGTGATGGTCGATAACCCCGAACGACCGCCCGACTGGGTCTGCGAGGACGACACGGGTTCGGACGTACTCGACGACGAGGACTGCGACGCGCCCCGCGAGGTCGAGCGGAACGTCGATACGGTACTGTGGGACGCTATCGACGAGTTCGCCGGGACGGCCCCCCTCGCCTACCCGATCGCGCTGGTCGTGTTGACCCTCCTGCTTCACGCCGGCGCGTGGCTGTTCGGCGCCGAGAACGGTCCCTTCCCGACGTTCGCCGTCGCCGCGTGGGGGATGGTTCCGAGCCTGGTCCTGCTCCCGGTCTCGGTGGTCGGACTCTCGCTGGCGCTCGACCCCGTCACCGTCACACCCGGGACGGACCCCGAAGTGGCTCTGGAACCACTCGTCGCACAGCTCCGGGCGTTCGAGCCATACGGGGCCCTCGTGACTGTCGCCTCGGCGGTCTGGGGTGGCGTTGTCTGGGCGTACGGCCTCGTCCACGAGCAGGGACTCCCGGGAGCCGAGGCGGCGGCTATCGCCGGGCTCGTGACGCTCCTCACCGTGGTAGTCGGGCTCGCGTAGTGGGATCGTCGGGGAAACGCCGTCGTGGGATCGTCGGGGGAACGCATCGGCGACCCGCGGGACGACCGCGAGTCCGGATGGCGGACGTCCTATCGGCCGGAGACGATCGGTGGCCTGAGAAGAGACGTACAGCGCGGGATCAGGTTCGGGCGATCCGGTCGGCGAAGCCCGCGACGAGCGGGAGCCGCACGGTCTCGCCCTGGTAGGTCCTGACCATGAGGTAGATCCAGACGGCGAACAGGCCGAGCGCGACGACCGACCAGAGGAGCGTCACGAGGAGCGAGACCAGCCCGAACAGGGCGAAGCCCGCGCCGCTCCCGACGCCCGCGAACAGGACGGTCGTGACGACCGTACTGACGACGCTCAGCACGGCGAAGGCGACGAAGGCGCCGACCGAGAGGACGATGCTCTGTGCGGCGTGGAAGCGCACGAACGGGTTCTGCTTGTCCACCACGAAGAATATCACGCCGGTGATCACCCCGAACAGGTAGGACAGTGCTCCCGCGACGTTCTCGTCGAGACCGGACCCGGTCCCGTGAGTCGACGCGGTGGCGCCGCTCTCGATTTCAGTGGTGCTCATGTATACTCACCGCAGCATCACACGTCGGCTGTGACGATAACTATTGCCATCGATTATTATATTTCGTCACGTTCGCCGGTCCGTCGGTCCGGACGGGAGTCGACGCCGTCGGGCCTACCGTGCCGCGAGGCCGCCGTCGGCGACGTGGACCTCGCCGGTGACGTAGGCGGCGGCGTCGCTCGCGAGGTAGACGGCGATGTTCGCGATCTCCTCGGGTTCGGCGAAGCGGTCCTGGGGGATGCCGTCGAGGAGGTCCTGCCGGATGGACTCGTTCTCGCGGACCCCCTCGGTGAACGCGGTCTTCACGTAGCCCGGCGCGAGCGCATTGACGCGAATATCGGGCGCCCACTCGACGGCGAGACACTTCGTCATCCCGACCATCGCGTGCTTCGAGGCCGTGTAGGGTGCCTGGTAGGGTAGCGCGACGACGCCGCCGACGCTGGCGACGTTGACGATCGCGCCGGTTCTGTCGCGCTCGTCGACGCGGCGGCCGAACTCCTGGGCACAGCCGAACGCACCCGTCAGGTTCACCCGGAGGATCCACTCCCAGGTCTCCATGTCGAGTTCCCGTGCGTTCCCGAAGAACGGGTTGACGCCGGCGTTGTTCACCAGAACGTCGACGGGGCCGAGTTCGTCCTCGACGGCCTCGAACGTCGCCTCGACGGCTGCGCGGTCGGTCACGTCGAGGGTGCGGTGCATCGACTCGCTCCCGGCCGCCTCGATCCGCTCGACCGTCTCGGCGAGCGCGTCCTCGGATCGGGCGACTGGCACCACGTCGGCGCCGGCCTCGGCCATCGCGACGGCGGTCGCCTCGCCGATGCCGCGGCTCCCGCCGGTGACGATGGCGACCCGGTCCTCGAGCGAGAAGGCGTCGAGTGTCATACCCCGAGGTCCCGATGGAGCCGTAATCAATGATCCGGAGGCGGGAGAGTGGCCGGCTCCGGCGTCTCGTACGGTCGTGCGTACCGATGTACCGGCGATCACCCGGACGGGGTCGGTCAGCGCCGGGAAAAGACTACGCACGACCGTATCAGTCCGTCAGTTTCCGCCGCTGGACTTTTCCGGTCACCGTCGTCGGGAACTCCTCGACGAACTCGACCTGCCGGGGGTACTTGTAGGCGGCCTCGCGCTCGCGGACGAACGTCCGGACCTCGTCGGCGAGGTTCTCGGAGGGCTCGACCCCGGGTTCGAGCCTGACGAACGCCTTCACGACCTGACCCCGTTCCTCGTCGTCGACGCCGACGACGACGGCGTTCGAGACCGCCTCGTGCTCGCGGAGGGTGTCCTCGACCTCCAAGGGACTGACGCGGTAGCCCGCCGTGATGATGACGTCGTCGGCCCGACCCTCGTAGTGGAGGTAGCCGTCCTCGTCGAACGAACCGGCATCCCCCGTGAGCATCCAGTCGTCGACGAACAGTTCCTCGGTGAGTTCGGGCTGGTTCCAGTAGTCGAGCAGCATCGAGGGGTCGGGTCGCTTCACGGCGATGTGACCGATCTCGTTCGGTGGAAGCTCCTCGCCGGTCTCCTCGTCGACCACGCCGACGACGTGGCCGGGCGCGGGCTTGCCCGTCGCCTCGTAGTTCATCTCCATCAGTTCGTGGTTCGTGGCGACGAGGAAGTTACATTCCGTCTGCCCGTATATCTCGTTGACGACGCCGCCCCACTCCTCCTCGACGTACCGGTGGACGTCCCGGGAGACCTTCTCGCCCCCGCTGGGAACGACCTCCACGTCGAGGTCGTAGTCGGTGTGGTCGACCTCGCGCAGCATCCGGACCATGGTCGCCGTCAGGAGGGTGTGGGTCGCGCCGTACTTCTCCAGTATCCGATAGATCTCCTCGGGCTCGAACTGCCCCCCGTAGCCGACGACGGGCTGGCCGTGGAACCACGCCCCCCAGACGACGGCGAACAGCCCCCCGACCCACGCCCACCCCGAAGGGGAGTAGTGGACCGCCGACTCGTCCGGGAACTCGTTTATCAGCTGCCAGCCGGGGACGTACCCCAGCAGTTTGCGGTGGGCGTGGTGGGCGCCCTTCGGCTCGCCGGTCGTCCCGCTGGTGTAGATGATGTAAGCCGAGTCCTCCGCGCCGGTCTCGACGGCGCCGAACTCGGGTGCGGCCGAGCCGACGACGTCCGCCCAGGCCGCGTCGCCGATGTCGGGCGCGTCGACGGTGATCACCGTCTCCAGCGCGTCGAGGTCCGACCGGAGCTCCTCGACCAGGCCCGCCCGCTGTTCGCCGACGACCACGACCTCCGTCTCGGAGTGGTCGAGCCGGTAGCGCAGCCCTTCGGTCCCGTAGAGCACCGACAGCGGGACGACGACGCCCCCGAGCTGGAGGATCCCGAGGTTCGCGATCAGGTTCTCCGGGCGCTGGGGCAGGACGACCCCGACGCGGGTTCCCCGCTCGACCCCGGCCTCGGCGAGGGCGTTCGAGACGCGGTTCGCTTCGCGCTGGACCTGCCAGAACGTGTAGGTCTCCTCGCTCCCGTCCTCGTCCTCGTAGAACAGCGCGACCCGACGCTTCCCGTCGGGGGCGTCGGCCCATCGCCCGCAGACCGCCTCCGCGACGTTGAATCTCTCGGGTATGTCCCACTCGAACCCCTCGTAGGCGGCCTCGTAGGATCCGTACCGACTCAGATCGATATCCATGCCCCCCGTTGACGGGGCGGGGGATATGACTGTGGTGGACGGTCGGAGACGGCGTCGCTTCCGGCGGTCCTCTCACGTTCGATAGATATACCTGTCCGCGAGCCAGACATGTACCCATGCACGACTTGACCGGCTTCCAACGCGACCTGCTGTACGTGATCGTCGGCCTCGACGAGCCACACGGCCTCGCGATCAAGGAGGAACTCGAGGGCTACTACGAGAAGGAGATCCACCACGGCCGACTCTACCCGAACCTCGACACCCTCGTCGACAAGGGTCTCGTCGAGAAGGGCGAGAAGGACCGCCGGACGAACCTCTACACGGCGACACGCCGCGGCCGACGGGAGGTCGAGGACCGCCGCGCGTGGGAGAACCAGTACGTCGACGACATCGAGGCCCTCGCGTCGTAATCGGGTGGTCGCTCCGGGACGGGCGTTCGAGCCCGTCCGTGGCGGGAGCGATCCGGCCGTTCTGCGAGTGGGGACTCGACTCGAACCGTACGCCCACCCGTCCCGAACGAGTGGGGACTCGTCGCCTCGCGAGTGACGGATGGAGGCCCCGTCCGGACGCTTCGCCCGGATCGTGGCCCCCGACACGCCACCTCTCACCCGCCACCGTTCGGTCTCGCTGGAGTCGGGGACCGCGTCGGACCGGGTTCCGACGGCCGTCGCCCCGGGAACGGGGACGACTCATACGGTCGTGCGTAACGATGTACCGGCGATCACCCGTACGGGGTCGGTTAGCGCCGGTAAAAGACTACGCACGACCGTATCACGCGGGATCCGTCCGAAGAATGCGGGGCAGCAGGGGTGGTGGGTGGGGTTGGGTTGGGGTGTTACCCCCCTGTGCCATCGCGACCGCAGTGGGTACTGGTCGGCGGGATGGCGTCATTGTTTGGTGCAGATCGGTCACTGAACGATGCCAAGCGTTATGATGGATGATAACGATAT
>JBEPXB010000150.1:0-6596 GCA_041642135.1 Halobacteriales archaeon
ACAGACCCCCCTCGGGAGCACGGAGTGACCGGCAACGACGGGCGACACCGGCTGGCAGCAGGTAGCGACGGGGCCCGGCATCAGGTGGTGACACGGCCGTTCGGACCGTTCAGACCGTTTTAACGGCCGGAAGTCGCCGTGTAGACCGTTCTACCGCCTGAATCGTCTGAACGACTGACCCCCCTCAAGTGGCCTCGGCGGGTACGGACGAGTGCGACGATGACGAAGCTAACCCGAATCGCGGTCGCGGCCCTCGCGGTGCTCGCGCTCCTCGTGGGCGCGGGTGCCGCCGCCGCGGCCCCTGGCAACGGTAACGCCCCCGACGAACCCGGTCCCGACCGGGCGGGCCCGCCGACGGACCTCCCCGGTCCGGTCCCGGACTTCGTGGGGGAGATCCACCGGACGATCGGCGAGTTCCTCTCCGGGTCGGTCGACTCGCTCGGCTCGGCGGTGAGCGACCTGACGCCCGGCGGCGAGTCGGCAGAGGGCGGTGCGGAGAGGGCGGGCGCGTGAGGACGGTCCCCCGCTGACGCGGACCCGATAGCGAACGGATCCCCTCCTCCCCTCGGCCGGTTCGTCGGTAGCGACGACCGAGAGAACGGCGGTGACGGGCCGGTCGATCCCGCTCCGTCACCCGCGCCCGCCGGCGAGTTTCGCGGCGTCCGGCGACGCCTTCAGCCGCCGCATCGCGACCGTCCCGAGCGCGGGACCGACCGCGAGCGTCGCGAACGCCCCGCCCCACCCGAGCCCGAACGTCCCCTGAAGGACCGGCACGAGCTGGATCGAGACCGTCGTGAGGAGGAAGCCGACGGCGGTCTGGAAGGTGAGCGCCGTCCCGACGTACGACGGCTCGGCGAGTTCGGTCACCGCCGCGGAGAACTGCGCGGAGTCGGCGACGATGGTGACCCCCCACACGAGCAGGAAGGGAACGAGGACGAGCAGCGGGGCGTCGAGCGCGACCCACGCGAGCAGCGACGCCACCCCGCTGACGACCATCGCGACGCTCGTGACCGTCGTCCGCCCGATCCGGTCGGCCGAGATCCCCGCGGCGACGGCGCCCACGCCGCCGACCGCGATGGTGACGAACGTCAGGAGCGAGGCGAGACCGTCCGTCCCGACCGCAGTGGCCGCCAGCAGGTAGGCGGGCAGCCACGTCCAGACCGCGTAGAGCTCCCACATGTGCCCGAAGTAGCCGAGGTTCGCGAGCGACGTCCCCCGGTCGGAGAGCACCCGACGGACGGCGGCGGGGTCGAACGGTGCGGCGGGCGCCTGGTAGGGACCGGGCCGGACGAGCAGGACGAGACCGGCACCGACGAGCGCGAGGCCAGCGGCGCCGAACAGCACCACGCGGGGGCGACCGACGCCGCCGACCGCTCGGAGGAGGTGGGGCAGCGCCGAGCCGACCGTGAGCGCGCCGACGACGGTGCCGATGGCGAGCCCGCGGGCGTCGTCGAACCAGCCCGCGGCGATCTTCATCCCCGGCGGGTAGGCCCCCGCGAGCGCCACGCCGGTGAGAAAGCGGAGCGCGACGGCGGGGAGGAGCGTGTCGACCGCGACCGCGAGGACCGTGGTCGCGCCGGCGCCGGCGGCCGTCGACGCCGCGAAGAGGTATCGCGGCGGGACGGCGTCGGAGAGGGTGAGCGCGGCCGAGAGCAGCGCCCCGACGACGAAGCCGACCTGGACGGCGCTCGTGAGAAGGCCGACCTGTCCGGGCGTGAGCCCCCAGGCCGCCGCGATCTCGGGCGCGACGGCGGACGCGGAGAACCAGAGGCTCATCGCGAGCAGTTCGGCCGTCGCCACGAGCCCGAGCGCCCGCCACTTCGTGAGCCGCCAGCCGCCGGTCGCGGTTCTCGCCGACATCGACCCGGTCGTCGATCCGTCCATCGGCGAGGCGGACGACCGAGAGCCACATCAACACTGTGGGGTCTCGCACGGTGTATGCACGTGACCACGGACGCCGTTCGTGGTCGGCCGTCGCTCGCGGAGCGGTCGGGAGCGGATCGGAACAGGGAGCGGTGTGGAGATCTATCGGTGAACGGGAGGGCGACTCGGACTACCCGAACTTCCCGCTGATGTAGTCCTCGACCGCCTGGTTCTCGGGGTTCTCGAAGATCTTGTGCGTGTCGTCGAACTCCGCGAGGACGCCGCCGGTGAGGAAGACGGCGGTCTTGTCCGAGATGCGGGCCGCCTGCTGCATGTTGTGCGTGACGATGACGACCGTGTACTCCTCGGCGAGGTCCTCTATGAGGTCCTCGATCTTCGAGGTGGCGACGGGGTCGAGCGCGCTCGCGGGTTCGTCCATCAGCAGCACCTCGGGGTCGGGCGCGATGGCGCGGGCGATGCAGAGCCGCTGCTGCTGCCCGCCCGAGAGGTCCGTCCCCGAGGAGTGGAGTTTGTCCTTCACCTCGTCCCAGAGCGCGGCTCGCCTGAGCGACTGCTCGACGATCTCGTCGTAGTCACCCGCCTTGTCCTGTATCTCGAGGCCGTAGGCGACGTTGTCGTAGATCGACTTCGGGAACGGGTTGGGTTTCTGGAACACCATTCCGACCCGCCGTCGGAGCGCGACCGGGTCGACGTCGTCGTCGTAGACGTTCTTCCCCCGGAGGTAGAGGTCACCCTCCACCCGGGCGGCGTCGACGAGATCGTTCATCCGGTTGATACACCGGAGGAACGTCGACTTCCCGCAGCCCGACGGGCCGATTATCGCCGTCACCCGCCGTTCGGGCACCTCCAGCGAGATGTCATCGAGCGCCTGGTCGTCGCCGTAGTAGACGTTTATATTCCGGGCCTCGATGACGGTGTTCGCCATCCCCGACCGACCGGTCGACCGGACGCTGTCGCTCACGTCGGTCTCGATCAACTGCTCGTCGTCCTCGGTGGCGGTCGACGATCCACCCCTCTCGACCTCCGACTCCACCCCCGACCCCGTTCTGTCCCGGCTCATTCGTTCACCGTTGTTACGCCGCCCTCATACCTGTTACGCAGGACGATGGCGATCGAGTTCATGGCTAACAGTGTTCCCACCAGCACCACCACACCCGCGGGGACCGCCTTCTGGTAGAAGTCCGGGCCGGCGAACAGGCTCGCCCACGCGAACACCTGTAGCGGCATCGCGCTCACCGCCGAGGAGAGCTCCGTGGGGAGCGCGAAGACCACGCTCGGCGCGCCGATCATGATCAGCGGCGCGGTCTCCCCGATGGCCCGGCCCAGCGCGAGGATGGTCCCCGTCAGGATGCCCGGGAACGCCTGGGGGAGGATGACGTTCCGGACCGTCTGCCACTTGGTCGCACCCAGCCCGTAGGAGGCCTGGCGGACCTCATTCGGGACGCTGCGGATCGCCTCCCGCGCGGAGATGATGACGATGGGCAGGATGAGCAGCGCTAGCGTCGCGCCACCCATCAACACCGTCCCGGTCGGCTGGCCGAGGTAGGTGAAGAAGACCCCGAGTCCGAGCAGGCCGTACACCACCGAAGGGACGCCCGCGAGGTTCGAGATGTTGACGTCGATGAACCGGGTGAACCGGGTGTCCGGGGCGTACTCCTCGAGGTAGACGGCCGCCCCCACGCCGACCGGGAACGAGAGCACCGCGACGGTGACCATCAGCAGGATGGATCCCCCGATCGCCGGGTAGAGACCCGCGTCCTCCGCGGTCCGGCTGTGCGCGCTGGTGAGGAACTGCCAGTCGACCCACGACTGGGGTCCGGCGAACCCGAACTGGCCGACGAGCACCTCGCCGACCAGCGCGCCGCCGACCATCACGGCCAGCAACGCGACCCCGGGCCGCTTCTCCGGTCGCTCGAGGACCGTCCCGACGACGTACGCTCCGACAGGCACTAGCGTCATCGTCGCCAGCACTGCCGCCGGTATCTGGGTGACGCCGACCGCCGGGCCGACGACCGAGACGGCCGCGACGACCGCGACGGTGGCACCCGCGGCGTACAGGCCGGTCCGCCGGTCGCGCAGGCGACGGAAGTGGTTCCCGACGACGGCGGCGACGACCAGTCCGAGCGATCCGAGGACGAGCATCCAGTCGACCGGGTAGACGGGGAGACCGACGACGAGGGACGCCAGGCTCGGAACGACCTGCGGGAACCCGAGGGCGGTGCCGACGAGGCCGGGGAGCCCGAACAGCGAGAGGTAGAACACGACGACCGCGATCCCGAACCGGGTCCAGAAGGAGAGCCGTCGCTCGTACCGCTCGACGGCGACGACCAGCGCCGCCGGCACCGCCAGCGCGAGCGTGTACGCGAAAAAGGAGATCGGTGCCACGATGTCGACGAGCACCATCGCCATCCCGCTGCTGAACATCAGGCTCACGACGAGAAGGCCGAGCGCCGAGGCCCCGAAGCGGAACGCCGGCTCGCGGCGGCGGTAGAGGTAGGCCCCGACCGCGGCCGTGGGGACCACGAGCGTCAGGAAGAACGTGAGGTGCCAGCCGGGGTCGGCCGTCAGCGGCTGGACCGCGTCGTTGAACACGAACAGCAGGAGGACCGCCAGTATCGCGATGCCGAACGTCGTCGCCGCGAGCAGGAGGTACCTGAAGACGGTACCGACAGTCTTGTTCACCTGTCCGAAGCTCTCGATGACGTCCGGACGGGTTCCGGTGGCCATCTCAGTACTCCTCCCGGTAGCGCCGTGCGACGAAGTCGCTGATGACGTTCATGGCGAGCGTGATGACGAACAGCGTCAGTCCGATGGCGAACAGGCTCCGGTAGGCCAGGCCGCCGCCGGTGATATCCCCGAGCAGCAGCTGGACCATCGCCGCCGTCATGGGCAGCGCGCCCTCCTGGTAGGCGGCAGGGTTGAGCGGGTTGAGGAAGCGTGCCTGTGACCCCGCGGCGACGGTGACGGCCATCGTCTCGCCGATCGCTCGCGAGAGCGCGAGGATGAACGAGGAGAGGATCCCCGACAGCGCCGCGGGGACGACGATCCCGGTCGAGACGTCGAACTTGGTCGCGCCCATCCCGTAGCCGGCCTGCCGGAGTTCGTCCGGCACGGCCGACATCGCGTCCTCGCTGATGGAGGCGACCATCGGGATGATCATGATGCCGACGACGATGCTGGCCGAGATGAGGTTGAACGTCCCGGTTCCCGGGAGCACGGTCTGGATGGCGGGCGTGATGTAGATGAGTGCGAAGAACCCGTAGACGACCGTCGGGATACCCGCGAGCACCTCCAGCGCGGGCTTGAGCACCGCCCGATGTCGTCGCTCGGCGTACTCGCTGAGGTAGATGGCCGTCGCCACCCCCAGCGGGAGCGCCACGACCGCCGACCCGATGGTGATCATCAAGGTGGCCGAGACCAGCGCGAGCACGCCGAACCTCCCGTTGTTTATCTCCCATTTCGTCCCGGTGAGGAAGTCGATCACGGAGGCGGTCGGGCCGTCGATGCCCATCAGCGGCGCGGTGATCGTGAAGAACTTCGCCGCCTCGGTCACCAGCAGCAGGACGATGCTGACCGTCGTGACGATCGACAGCGCCGCACACAGGAAGAAGAACGCGCGCGACAGGAGCTCCGGAGGGGCGTTCTCCGTGTTCCGGGTCAGATCGTCGGTTATGTCGTCCGTGCTCATTCGGTCGGTCGGAGGGTGTGTTCGTCAGTTCAAAAAGCTCTCCCTTCGCCGCTCGCGGCCTACGAGTTCGCCGCCTCGATCGCCGCCTCGAGCGCGTCCATCTGCTCCTGCTGCTGGTCGTCGTCGAGCGGGACGTAGCCGACCTCCTCCGCGACCAGCTCCTGGTTGGTGGTCTGCTCGACGAAGAACCGGGCGAACTCGGCGACGTGCTCCTCGGCGAGCGAGGACTGGGACGGGTACGTGAACAGCGGGCGCGACAGCGGCGTGTACTCGCCGGACTTGGCGGTTTCGAGCGACGGCTCGACGCAGCCATCGCCGTCGTCGATCGAGAGCGCCTTCACGCGGTCGGTGTTGGTGCTGTAGTAGGCGAACCCGAGGTACCCGATGGCGTACTCCGATCCCTCGACGCCCTGGATGATGGTCCGGTCCTGCTCGGTCGCGGAGTAGTCCTGTCGGTGGCCGGGCCCCTCCTCGCCGATGATGGCCTCGATGAAGTAGTCGTACGTCCCCGAGGCGTCGGAGGGACCGAACAGTTCGATCTCCTCGTCCGGCCAGTCGGAGTTGACCTCGCTCCACGTGGACGGCGGCGAGTCCGCCGACCAGATCTCCCGGAGCTCCTCGACGGTCAGGCAGTCGACGAAGTCCGCGTCGTTGTTCACGACGACCGTGAGCGCGTCGGTCGCGACCTGCAGTTCGACCGGCGTGACGCCGTTCTCCGAACAGAGCTGCTGTTCGTCCTCCGCGATCGGTCGAGACGCGTTGTTGAAGTCCGTCTCGCCGACGCAGAAGAAGTTCTGGAATCCGCCACCCGATCCGGTGGACTGGAGGTTGATCCGGACGTCCGGGTGGTCCTCCCTGAAGACCTCGGCCACCGCCGTGGCGAGCGGGAACACCGTCGAGGAACCGGCGATGTCGACGGTCCCCGACAGGCTGTCACCACCGCCATCGCCGCCGTCGCCGCCGTCGCCACCACCGTCTCCACTGCCGCCATCCCCACCGCCACCGTCGCCACCACCGGAACTAC
>JBEPXB010000151.1:0-6592 GCA_041642135.1 Halobacteriales archaeon
GCTGGACTCGCGGGGCCAGTCGAAGTAGCCCGCCGAATACGCGGTCTCCAGCGCCTCTAACTGTCGGGGGGTGAGCTGCTCGGCCAGCAGGTCCTGGAGTTCGAGCAGCGTCTGGACCGCCCGTTCGCGGGTCCGCTGGGCCACGAGTTCGGTGTCGGGGTAGCGCTCGCGGAACGCCTCGACGAGCGTCCGGACGTCGGCCGCCTGTGGCGCCTCGACGACCAGCCGGCCGTCGCCCTCCTCGGCCGTCGCCGTCCGGACCACGGCGCCGTACTCCGTGAACGTCGTCCCGAACCAGCTAGAGGTCCGTACCTCGACGAGGCAGGTCTCGTCGTCCTCGCTGATGGCGTGGGCCGCCTCGGCGTCGGGCGAGGCCGTCGCGCGGTCGACGACCCGGTCCGGGTCGGCGCCCTCGACCGTGTAGAACGCCCCGAACTCCCCGCCCGGCCGCCGGACGGTCCGCTCGAGGGTCACCTCGGCGCCGGTCTCCCTCGCCAGCCACACGACCGAGAGCCCCTCGTCGGCGACCTCGAACTCCAGTTCGGTCGTCGTGTCCGACTCGAGGGCCGCCCGCCGCTCCAGCACCGAGACCGCGTGTCCGACCGAGCGGCCCAGTTCGGCGAGGATCTCCTCGGTGTCCTCGTCGAACGCGGCCGGGTCGTCCGCGGCGATGCCCAGCACGCCGTGGACGGTCTCCTTGCCGGCGAGGGGGACGGCGATGATCGACTGGTAGCCGGCCCGGAGGGCGGGCTTTCTCCACTCCCCGTGTGCGGTGTTGGTCGCGAGGCTCCCGACGGTCCGGACCTCCCCGGTCTCGAACGCCGCCGCCGCGGGGTGCTCGCCGACGACGTCCCCGCCGCCACCGCCCCGGAGGTCGATCGACAGGGTCTCGGCGTAGCCGGCACCGCCGTCGCCGTCGCTCGTCCGCGTCACCAGCGGCCCCCCGGCGACGTCCGGCTCGGCGATCCACGCCTCCCGGTAGGGGTCGACCGTGGTGAGGTGCTCGCAGACCGCCCGCTCGATCGCCTCCCGGGAGGACTCCTCGACGGTCGCCTGCTCGATCTCCCGGATGACGGTGTTGAGCTGTTCGAGCCGGTCGGCCCGCTCGCGGTGGGCCTCGAGTTCGGACTCGCGCTCCTCGAGTTCGCGCTGACCCTGGACGTGGCCGAGCGCGGCCTGGAGGGTCGCCGCCAGTATCTGCGCCAGCTCCCTCGTCTCCGGGCCGAACTCCCGCTCCGGTGCCCCCACGAGCATGACCCCGTGTGACCCGAGCGGGAGGACGATATCCGGGTCGGAGACGCCGCGGCCGTAGATGTCCGCCTCGACCTCGACCTCGGCGGTCCGGACTGCGTCGCCGTCGACGAACACCTGCCACGGGAGGCTCGGACCGGGGTCGAACGACGGGAGGAAGTCCAGCACCGACTCGAGGGTGTCGGTCGCGGCGACCGGCTCGAGCGACCCCGCCTCGTCGTCGTAGAGGTGGACGCTCACGAGAGGGAATCCCAGCACCCCCTCGGCGGCCGTGACTGCCATCCGGCTGGCCTCTCGGCGCGACCCGGCGGACACCAGCTCCCGGGTGGCGTCGTGGAACGTCTCCAGGGTCCGCTCGCGCTCGCGCTGCTCGGTGATGTCCCGCGCGATGCCGACGATCTGTGTCACCTCGCCGTCGATGACCACCGGGGAGAGCTTCGTCTGCCAGACCTTCTCCCCGGCCGGGAGGTCGAGCTCCTCCTCGTAGGTGATCGTCTCCCTCTCCTCGACACAGCGGCGGTAGTTCGCGGCGATCTCCGCGCCGGCCTCCTCGCCGGTCAGCTCCCGCGGGGTCTTGCCCACGACCGTCTCCGTCGGGAACCCGGTCTGCTCCTCGTGGGCGCGGTTCGTCCGCCGGTAGACGAACTCCGGTTCCCCGGAACGCCACTCGACGTCGACGAAGAACAGCGCGTCCTGCGCGTTCTCGAAGATGGTCTCGTACTCCTCGGTCAGCCGGCTCAGCTCGCGCTTGCGCCGCTTGCGCTCGGTGACGTCACGGAGGATCGGGACGTACCGTCGCTCGCCGCCGATCTCCGCCGCGGTCCCCCTGACCTCCAGCCACCTGGTCTCCCCGTCAGCGGTTTCGACCGCCCACTCGAGCTCGACCGACTCCCCGGTCTCGATGACCTCCCGGATCACCTCCCGGGCGCGCTCGAGCGTGTACCCCATGTCGGTCGCGCTGACCCCGTCGATCCCCAGTTCGACGATCTCCTCGCGGTCGTAGTTCGTGATCTCGCAGAAGGTGTCGTTCGCGTCGAGGATCTCCCCGGTCTCGGGGTCGTGAATGGTGATGCCGTCGTTGACGCCGTTGAAGATCTGCTCGAACTCGCGCTCGCGCCGCTTGCGCTCGGTGACGTCGCGTACGCTCGCGAGCACCCGTTCTTCCCCCCGGAGTTCGACCGTGCTGAGGTGGACCTCTCCGACGAACCTCGAGCCGTCCTTTCGCTCGCCCTCGAACTCGAACAGCTGTGGGCCCTCCTCGCGGGCCTCCTCGATGCGCATCCGGGCGTCCTCGTACGTGTCAGTCGGGTCCTCGGGGACGATGAGCCGGACGTTCCCGCCGACCAGCTCCTCCTCGGAGTAGCCGGTCAGCTCGCAGTACCGCTCGTTGACGTCGAGTATCTCGCCCGTCTCGGGTTCGTGGACGACGAGCCCGTCCGAGACGTTCTCGAACACCGCGCGGTACGTCCGTTCGAGTTCCCGTCGCTCGGTGACGTCCTCGACGATACCGACGAACCGGGTGTCGCCGTCGTCCTCGTCCCCTTCGTCGACCTCGTCAGCGGCCCGCCCCTCCTCCCCGCCCAGTTCGACGGGGTAGCCGGTCGCGCGGACCCAGCGGACCGAGTCGTCCGGTCGGCGGACCCGGTACTCGAAGGTGTAGCTGTCGTCGGCCTCGCCCCGGTCGATGTCCGCGAGCATCCCCTCGAACTCGGCCTCGAACTCCTCGCGGTCCCGGGGGTCGATCCCGTCGACGAACCCCGTCGGCTCCTCGAACAGCGCCTCGATGGGCTCGCCCCAGAGCTCCTCGTAGGCGTCGTTGACGTAGAACAGCTCCGAGAAATCGGGCTCCGCGAGGAAGATGACCTCGTCGATCCGCTCGGCGATGAGCCGGAAGCGCCGCTCGCTCTCGCGGAGCTCGCGTGCCCGTTCGACCCGGTCGAGCGCGGTGGTGACGTGGCGCGCGAGGATGCGCGCCGCGTCGAGGGTGACATCGTCGAACTCCTCGACGCCCGGCTCGGCCGCGCCGATCACCCCGTGGTCCCCGATCGGGACCATGAGCGCGTGATCCAGCGACGTCCGGTCCCAGCGCTCGCTGGGGTCGTAGACGGCGGCCTCACCACGCTCGTACAGGTCGTACTCGAAGGTCCCCGGTTCGAGCGGCCCGGGGCCGCCGGCGAACTCCCGGGCGGCGTCGCTCGCCGCGACCGGCTCGAGTTCGGGGGGCTCACCGTCGCGCCGAAGCCAGCAGACGGGCAGGGAGAGGTCGAGCACCTCCTCCATCGCGGTCACGGTCGCCTCGCAGACCGCCTCGACGGTATCGGCCTCCTGGAGGTCGTCGGTCGACTCGTGGAGGCTGCGGACCATGCGCTCGCGGCGCTTGCGCTCGGTCACGTCGCGCTGGATGGCGAGGTACCGGTCCTCGCCGCCGATGGTCGCGGGCGTCGCCTTGACCTCGAGCCAGCGGTGTTCGCCATCGGCCGTCTCGGCCTTCCACTCGACGACCTCGGGCTCGCCCGACTCCATCACCCGGTCGATGATCTCCCCGCCCCGCTCGGCGGTGTACCCCTCCTCGGTGACGCTGAGGCCGTCGATCCCCATCTCGAGGATCTCCTCGCGGCCGTAGCCCACGAGTTCGCACATCGCCTCGTTGGCGTCGACTACCTCGTCCGCCCCCGGGTCGATGACGGTTATCGCGTCGCTCACGCCGTCGAAGATCTGCTCGTACTCGCGCTCGCGGCGCCGGCGCTCGGTGACGTCGCGGCTGACGATCACCAGCCGGTAGCGCTCGTCGGTCCACCGGAGCGGGTAGAGGTCGGAGTGGATCCACCTGACCTCGCCCTCCGGCCGCTCGATGCGGTACTCGTGGGCGTAGCTGTCCTCCGGGTCGTCGCGCTCGATGTCCTCGGCGACCCGGTCGAGCAGGTCGCGGTAGGCGGGCCGGTCCTCGTCGTGGACGGTCTCGAGGATGCTCCCGCGGTTCCCGTCGGCGAACTCGTCGTACGGCCGACCCCAGATCTCCTCGTAGCCCGAACTCAGGTAGTCCGGCTGGCCGGTCCACCCCTCGGGGTACGCCTCCTCTGTGAGGAACACCGCCTCGTCGATCCGTTCGAGCACCGCCCGGAGCCGCCGTTCGCTCTCCCGGCGCTCCTCGGCGCGCTCGACCCGGTCGAGGGCCGTCGTCGCGTGGCGGGCGAGCGTCCGGGCCGCGTCGAGGACGACGTCGTCGTACGAATCGACGCCCGGCTCGGCGACGCCGAGCAGCCCGTGCTCGCCCAGCGGGACGAGGACGCCGTGCTCCAGCGGCGTCCCCTCGCGGCGCTCGCTCGGGTCGTAGACACCCATCTCGCCCCGCTCGAAGACCTCGTATCCGACGCTCCCGGGCTCGAACGTCCCCGGGCCGCCCGGGGCCTCCCAGGCCGGGTCGGGCGCCGCGACCGGCTCGAGGACCGCCGCCGCCTCGTCGTGGAGCCAGCAGGCGGGCATCGAGAGCCCGAGCACCTCCTCGGCGGCCTCGACGGTCGCCTCGCAGACTCGCTCGGGCGTCTCGGCGTCCTGGAGCCGCTCGGTCGACTCGTGGAGCGCCCGGACGATCCGTTCGTGGCGCTTGCGCTCGGTGACGTCCCGGAAGGTGGCCATCGTCGCCGGTTCGCCCTCGTGGGTGATCCGCGAGACCGCCAGTTCGACGTCGACCCGGCCGCCGTCCGGCCCGAGGAGCCCGACGTCGTAGTTCCGGGGCGGGGACTCCCCCTCGAGGCGCCGTTCGTAGCGCTCGCGGACCAGTTCGCGGTCCTCGGGGACCATCGCCTCCTCGAACGGGCGGCCGAGCAGCGCCTCCCGGTCCCGGCCGGTGATCTCGCAGAACCGCTCGTTGACGAACACGTACTCGCCGTCCTGGACGATGACCACCCCGTCGCGGCTCTGCTCGACCAGCGTGGTGTACTTCTGACGCTCCTCCTCGCGCTCGCGTTCGCGGCGCTTGCGCTCGGTGACGTCGCGTACGCTCGCGAGCACGCGCTCCTCGCCGCGTATCTCCGCGACGGCCAGGTGGACCTCGACCGGGAACGTCGAGCCGTCCTTTCGCTCGTTGCGCCACTCGAACAGCTGTGGTCCCTCCTCGTGGGCCAGGCGGATGTGCCGGTGGGCCTCCTCGTAGGAGTAGCCCTCCCCGGCCGCCGTGACGACGTCGATCGTCTCGCCGACCAGTTCGTCGCGCCCGTAGCCGTTCATCTCGCAGAACCGCTCGTTCGCGTCGAGTATCTCCCCCGTGTCCGGGTCGTGGACGACGAGCCCGTCGCTCCCGCTCTCGAACACCTCGCGGTAGGCCCGCTCGTACTCCCGGCGCTCGGTGACCTCCTCGACCACCACGACGAACCGCTCGACGGTGGCGCCCCCGCCCGATCCACCCGGTCGACCCGGTCCGCCCGGTCCGTCCCCGCGGGTCTCGCTTCGTTCCCCGGCCTCGTCCTCGTCCTCCAGAACCGGGTACCGCGAGACGTGGATCCAGCGCGGCCGCTCGCCCTCCTCGTTTCGGAGCCGGTACTCCCCCTCGTAGACCTGCCCCGGATCGTCGCGCTCGAAGTCCGCGAGCATCGCCTCGACGTCGGCCTCGTAGGTCTCGCGGTCCTCGGGGTGGACCGACTCGAGGAACGACCGCGGCCGCTCGTAGAGCCGCTCGACCGGCTGCCCGTAGACGTCCTCGTAGGCGGGGTTGACGTACTGGATCTCCGAGAGGTCCGCGCTGGCGATCAGGATCACCTCGTCGACGCTCTCGGCGACCAGGTGGAGGCGCTCCTCGGCCTCCCTGAGTTCCCGGAGCCGTTCCCCCGTAACGTCCGGCATGTGACCGACTACTCGTTCAGGGTCATAACGCTGTGGGTCGAGTGACGAGCCGTCGCGACCCACCGCCCTCCCGGACTCACACCGGGGTCCCGCCCGGTTCTCGACCCCTCCGGACCCGTCCGTCGCCTGTCGGGGCCGGCACGCTCGCACCACTCCCGGGACCTTCCGACGCGCGTGGGAGGCCGTTACTGCGAGGGGTCGCCCGGTCTCGAGGGCGAGTGAGACCGTTTCGAGGTCGTCCGACCGCCTTCGGGTGGTTCTACGGCTGCCCGTCGGGGGCCGTCTAGCTGTATAGCCGGGGGGTGACCGGGGTCGCTACACACGTATCCGGGCCGCTTCCGGGGTTGTGGCTGTAGACGTGAGGTATGGAACGACCCCGAGACGGACCGACCCCCCGGCCCGGTCGGCTGGACGACATGTCGGTCTCCCGCCGGTCGTCGCTGTCGGTCCCGGCGACGCTGACTCGATCCCCCCGAACGGGCGAGACGAACCCGAACCCCAC
>JBEPXB010000152.1:0-6548 GCA_041642135.1 Halobacteriales archaeon
TCGATGCTGGACGATATCCGGATCCGGTAACAGCGGCACAACTCGACATCCGGTGGTTCACTACTGGTGATTTCTCGGTCCACTACGTCGAAGAGCACGAGGATGGAGAACTCTGGGAGTGCCGCTGGGACCGGCATCCGAACACGCACAACATCCGGTTGCACTTCCACGAACCGCCATCCGCCACCGAAATCACCGATCTCGAACTCCCCTCGCATCACCCACTCGAGGTATACTCGACAGTGCTCGCGGCGATCGACCAGCGTATCGAGACACTGTAGTCCACATAGAGGGCCGGGGATCCGAGCCGCTGGGGGAACACCTAACCTCGCTCGTGTACGACGTATACACATGGGAACGAAGACGGTCCGCCTCGACGAGGACACGTACGAGCGCATCAAGAGCAAGAAGCGCGCGGACGAGACGTTCTCGGAGGCCATCGACCGGCTCATCGGTGGGTATTCCCTGCTGGATTTCGCTGGAGGACTCTCCGAGGAGGAGGCCGACCGGATGCGGGCAGCCATCGACGAGGCCAACGAGGAGTACGCGGAGTCGATCAGCGAGGAGCTCGGTCAGTGATCCTGGACACGTCGTTTCTGATCGCACTCCGTGAGCGCGACGAGGAGGCGCTGAACCTGGCGGGAGAGATGGAGGCGGCGAATCTGCCGACCCGGATCCCGACTATTGTCATCTGGGAGCTCTACTTCGGGATCGGGGCCGGAGCGGACCGCATCGAGAACCAGCGAGACTACGAGGCGTTATTGGAGAACAAACCGATCGTCTCTCTCGACGCGAGTATCGCACGGCGTGCGGGCTTTTTGATGGGGGCACACAGGCAGAGCGACTCGAAGAGATCCCTGGACCCCGGTGATTCGATCGTGGCCGCGACGGGACTGGTGTTGAACGAGCCGGTCGTCGGGCGAGACGGGGATTTCGATGACGTTGAGGGACTTCGGATCGAGACGTACTGATGTCGGCCGACAGTTGAAGCCCCATCTATACTCGACTCTCGTCGGGATCGACGTCCCGGAGCGTCATCGGCCCGCCGCCCCGCGAACCGAGACTTCCGCCTCGGACCATCGGTCCTCGTCGGTCACCCGCCACGCGACCACCCCGTCGCGGTCGACTCGCTCTACCGCTTCCTCGTCGACGAGCCGGCGGAGGTGAGCGTGGACGCAATTGAGCGCGTTCGCGTACCGGCCACCGACGTCGAAGTCGTGGCGGTGTTTGAGGACGAACGTCTCGCGGTGGAGTTGGGGAACCGTCAGGGGGCCGTGCCGGGCCAGCAGGACCAGCAGTCGCTCCTCGACCTGCCGCGTCCGGAGGAGCGCGTCGAGCAGGTAGTTCTCGGCGTCCACGGCACCGCACCGCGGGAGGCCGTGTCCGGGGAACAGGTAATCGAGGTCGAGATCGAGACACCGTTCCACGCTCGCCCGCTGGTCGGTGGCGTCCCCGACCGGGTGCGGCGAGAGCGGCGTCGGCCAGTAACTCACGTCGGCGAGGTAGAGGCTCCGCGACTCGGGGACGTAGAGCGAGAGGTGACCCGGGGTGTGGCCCGGCGTGTGGAGCACCCGGGCGTCGAGGTCGCCGACCGCGAGCGGCTCGCCGTCATCGACCGACCGCGTCACGGAGGTCGGTCCGGGGTAGAGTGACTCGATCGCGGACTCGTCGGCCGTCAGGGTCGCCACGTCGGGGAGACACAGCTCCGCGGCCACCCGTTCGGGATCGCCGCCGAACGACTCGAGGTACGCCATTCGGGCGAGCAGCGTCGGCTCCTCGATCACCGGACGGTCGGCCGGGTGACAGACGACCTCGGCGTCGTGTCGCCCCGCGAGCACGGTCGCGTTCCCGACGTGGTCGTAGTGGTAGTGGGTGAGGAGGACCGTCCGGAGGTCGAGGTCGCGCCGCTCGAGATACTCCTCAACGAGGTCGACGCTCGCGGATCCCTCGATCGTGTCATCCCGACGTCCGGTGTCGACGAGGAGCGCCTCGCCACGATTCTCGACGAGGTAGACGCCCGACTCGGTGACCGGCGTCCGGGCGTCGGCGGTGACGCCGTGTGGCCCGGGGATCCCGAGGCCGTCGGGCGTCTCGACCGGCCCGCGGAGCGACCTCGTGTCCATGCCGACCGCTCCTGGGGCGGCGGCTTGAGCCTTTGGCGGACCGAACGCCGTCGGAACGGCGCGCTGTACGGCCGGCGTCACGCGACGTGCCGTGCAGTACGACTCCGGAAGAGGCTACAGCCCCTCGACGAACTCGCGGAGTTCGCGGTTGAACCGCTCCGGTGCCTCCCAGAACGGCGAGTGGCCCACGTCCGGGTACCAGGAGGTCTCGGCGGTGTCGATGAGGTCGGAGTGCTCCTCGGCCGCCCCCGGCAGGACGACGGTGTCCTCCTCGCCGTGGGTGAGCAGCGTCGGGACGTCGATCGCCCGGAGGTCCTCGTCGTGGGTCACCGTCCGGGAGTGCAGCCCCGTACGGACGTGCGGCGGGACCTTCGCGTTGAACCCGAGGAGGTAGTGGTGGTCCCGCGGGTCGAGGTCGCCGTGGACGCACCGCCCGATGAACGTGTCGAGCGTCTCGATGCTCTCCCCGACGTCCGTCGACTCGAACCCGGGGACGAGTTCGGTGAAGTCCTCGCCGATGACCGCCAGCGCGTCCTCGGTCCCGAGTTTCGAGATCGCGCCGACGTAGTTCAGCCCCGAGACGTGCTCGGTACCGTACACCGAGAGATAGTCGGAAATGATGAGCCCGCCGTAGGACCACCCGACCAGCACCGGGTCGTCGAGGTCGAGCGTCTCGATGACCGACTGGACGTCCTCGGCCCACAGCTCCGAGTCGTCGTAGGCGTCCCGGGGCTTCTCCGAATCGCCGTGTCCGCGGTCGTCCATCGCGACCAGTCGGAACTCGTCGGCGAGATCCGAGTGCATCTGGTTGTCCCACGAGAGCCGGGACTGCGTGTAGCCGTGGATGAACAGGATCGGCCGGCCGTCCGCCCGGCCCGTCTCGTCCACGCGGAGGTCGGTACCATCGCCGCCCGTAACCGTGTGTGACTGCATGGCGTGACTCCGGGGTCGAAGCGATCGGAGGTAAACGTGTTCCCGACGCCAGCGGGCCGGACGGCCCCGGACGTGCCGACGAGCGTCCGCGTGACTCCGCTCAGCCCGTCGACCTGAGGCCGATCCCCGGTCCGTGGTCGGTCCGGTCGAGGTCGAACGCGGCGTACGTGCCGTACCGCCGGAACCCGGCCGCGCGGGCCAGACCGACGGACGCGGTCCAGGACTCGTGTGCGCGATACTCCGGGACGAGTCCGTTCTCGAGGGCGTCCCTCGCGCTCGCGACGACGACGGCCGTCCCGTGGCCTCCCCGTCGGTGGTCGGGGCGGACCACGACGCCGATGCCGGCGACCGGGTCGTCCGCTCCGTGTGCCGCGACCGCGACCAGCCGACCGCCGACGAACCGCCCGAGGAGCGTCGTGTGGGCGTCGAACGAGAACCCGCCGACCCTCGACCACTCGCGGCGCCCGCAGGCCGCGCGGAGGCGCGCCAGCGCGTCCGCGTCCTCGCGGGTGAGCACCCGGATGCCGTCGTCGGGCGCCGTGCGGATCGTCGACCGGTCGGCGTACCCGACGAACTGCGGGCCGCGGACGCTCCCCGGGGGTGGGTCGAACGCCGCCACGAGATCGGGTGCGTCCCGTCCCTCGGCCGCCTCGACGGTCCGTCGGACCTCCGGTAGTCGCTCCGACGGCGAGACGACGACCGTCGCGTCGTCGCGGGCGAGCAGTCGGATCTCGTCCCGGCCCGTCCGCCCCGGGACCACCGTCGGTCCCGCCCTCGATAGCGCCTCCCGGTCACAGCCGAGGCTCCGGGACCAGTAGCCCCCGACCCGCTCGAGCGTCGACGGGCGGAGCGTCACGCACCCGGGGTAACACGCCGCGTGACATAACTCCACGGCGGTCACCGGCTCGGACTCGCGGGTCGGGGCGGGAGACGACCGGAGGAGTGGCGGCAGGGACCGAGACGGGGGACACGGGGGGAGCGACTGTCGACGGAACGTTCACCACCCGGGCGGGCATAGACCCTCGGATGGAGCCGATCAGCCTCGACACCCTCCGCGAACGCCACCGCAAGGAGGGCGACTCCTACCTGGAGTTCCTCCGCGAGTCGTCGATGAGCGCCGGCCTCTACCGGATCCCCGCCGGCGAACCGGACCTCCAGACCCCCCACGCAGAGGACGAGATCTACGTCGTGACGGCCGGGCGGGCGAGCATCGAGATCGACGGGGAGACCTACCCCGTGGAGGAGGGCGACGTCGTCTTCGTCGAGCGCGAGGTCGACCATCGATTCACGGACGTTGAGGAGGACCTCGAAACGCTGGTCCTCTTCGCGCCCCCCGAAGGGAGCCTCGACGCCGAGGAGTGAGACCCGAGCCCGCGACGGCGAGATACTTGTATCCGGAACGCCGACGGCCCGTATGGCACCCACGCACGTCCTCGTCCCGCTCGACGGGTCGCCGCTGTCGGACGAGGCCCTTTCCCACGCCCTCGAGACGTTCGACTGCCGGGTGACGGTGCTGAACGTCGTGACGCCGCTCGACAGGACGATGAGCGAGGGCGGGGTGCTCGAGACCGACGAGGGGCGGGTCGAGGACGCGCGCGAGCGTGCCGAGGCGGTCGTCGACCGGGCGCGCGAGCGCGCCGCCGAGGTCGACCGCGAGGTCGAGACCGCGGTCGAGACGGGCGACCCCGCCGAGACCATCCTCGAGTTCGTGGAGGCTAGCGAAATCGACCACGTCGTCATGGGCGGACACGGCGGCGAGCGGAACGCCCTCGCCCGGCGGCTCCTCGGGACCGTCGCCACGACGGTCGTCGGCGAGGCGCCCGTCACCGTGACGGTCGTCCGCTGACCCCGTCTCATAGGGACGGTTGTAACGATTTACCGGTGATCGCTCGGACGGGATCGGCGATCGCCGGTAAAAGACTACAACCGTCCCTATCAGACCCGGGTTCCGGACCCTTCTTCCGGGTCGTATCGGCTCCGGACCGCCCCGATCTCCGGCGGGATGTCGACCGTGTCGCCCGCAGCCCGTCGTGCGCTCTCGGTGTCTTTCAGCCCGAACCCGGTCGTGACGACCACGGCCGTCTCGTCGGGTTCGATCACCCCCTCCGCGAGCGCCCGCTCTACGCCCGCGACCGGGGCCGCACCCGCGGGCTCGGCGTAGATGCCTTCGGTCCGTCCGAGGAGCGCCTCGGCCTCCAGTATCTCCGCGTCGGGAACGGTGAGCGAGGTCCCGCCGCTCTCCTCGAGCGCGCGGCACGCCTTGACGGTGTTCCGGGGCCGGCCGACGGCGATGCTGTCGGCGAGCGTCTCCGCGACCGCGTCGGCGTCCTCGTGGCCGTGGAAGGCGTCGTGTATCGCGGACGCCCCCTCGGACTGTACGCCGAGCATTCGCGGGGTGTCGTCGACGTACCCCAGTTCGTGGAACTCGCGGAACCCCTTCCACGCGCCGGCGATCGTACAACCATCACCCATCGAGAAGACGACCCAGTCGGGCACCTCGCCGCGGACGACCGACTGTTCGGCGAGTTCGTGACCGACGGTGCGCTTGCCCTCGACCTGGAACGGGTTGATGGCGGCGTTGCGGTTGTACCAGCCGTAGTTCTCCGTGACCTCCACGGAGAGGTCGTACGCCTCGTCGTAGGTCCCCTCGACGGCGAGCACGTCGGCGCCGTAGACGAGCGGCTGAGCGAGTTTGCCGGCCGGGGCGTCACCGGGGACGAAGATGCGACAGTCGAGGCCGGCCCGCGCCGAGTAGCCCGCGAGCGACGCCGCCGCGTTCCCCGTCGACGCGCACGTGATCACGTCCCGGCCGGCGTGTTTCGCCTTCGTCACCGCGATCGAGCTCGCCCGGTCCTTGAAACAGCCCGTCGGGTTCCGACCGTCGTCCTTCACGAGTGTCCGGACGCCGAGCGCCTCGCTCAGGTTCGGCGCGTCGAACAGATCCGTGCCGCCCTCGCCGAGGCTCACCACCTCGGCCTCGTCGTCGACCGGCAGGAAGGCCCCGTACTTCCACTGGCTCCGGATCACTCCATCCAGATCGGCGTCGAACCGCTCTCGAACCTCGTCGTAGTCATACATCACCTCGAGGATGCCGGCCACCCCCTCGTGCTCCGGGCAGGTGTAGACCACCTGCTCGGGGTCGTACTCGGCACCGCAGAGAGTACACTCGAGCGTCCGCACGTGCGGCATCGACATACTCGTACCCGCCACGGAGCCCCTATAAGCCCGCCGGGACGGGAGTCGGTTCCCGTTTCGACCGGACCGTGACGGACGGAGACCCACCTCGCCGTAGCGGCCCGCCAGTCCGTACACTCCTGTCACACGGGAAGAAAGCACTTACCGATCCGTGTGTACTCAGGAGGTATGCTCCCGGACTGGCTCGGGGAGTTCGGGCGGTTCGTCCTCGCGCTCGTCGTCACGATCGTCGTCCTCGTGGTGCTGGTGTTCGGTCCCCCGCTGCTCTACTTCTTCGTGTTCCTCCCCGCAGTCCCC
>JBEPXB010000153.1:0-6512 GCA_041642135.1 Halobacteriales archaeon
CGGCCCCGGTGGAGCCGGGACCCGCCCGCGCGGCGCCGGACGCCGACTCCGCCGGATCGGCTTCCGCCTCGGTCGGCGCCTCGTCCTCGATCTCCGCCTCGGCGGCGGCGGTCGCCACCTCCACGTCCTCGGGCGTCGCCTCGCCCGCCGCGTCCGACGGGTCGAACGTCGGAGGATCGGGTGACTCCTCGCCGGGGCCGACCGTCTCCTCCTCCGGGACGGCGGTGACCGCCGACCGCACCGTCGACTCGTCGGTCTCGTCGTCCGGGACGGACTCGTCGGTCGCGTCGTCGTCACCGATCCCGTCGTCACCGTCGTCGTCGGGAGTCGCGGGGTCGGGCACGCCGGGGTCGTCCCGCGTGCCGGCGTCGGGAGCCACCGCTTCGGTGTCGGCCGGGTCGCTCTCCTCGGCCAGCGCCTCGCCGAACGGGGAGGTCGGCGAGTCACCGGACGGCTCCGAGTCGTTCTCGTCGGACGGATCGACCGACCCGGATCCCCCGACCGCGTCGGTCGTGTCGGCCGCATCGGCGTTGCCGGGTCGGTCGTCGCGCTCGTCCTCGGCCCGGCTACCGGCGCTCCGGGGGCGCATCGCCGCGTCGAGGTCGATGTCGAACTCCGATCCAGTGGCGGTCGTCTCGGCCTCGGCGTCGGCCGCCCGCCCTTCGGCATCGGGGGGTCCCGGTCCCGTGCCGCCGGCGTCGGGTTCGGACGCCGGGTCGTCGCGGCCGAACGCCCCCGACCCGCTCTCCGAGTCGGTGTCGGGAGTCGTCCCGTCGGGTTCGTCGTCCCCGCCCGTCGGTGTCGGACCGGCGTCGGGAGCGACGGCCCCGCCGCTACTCCCGGGCGAGCCCGGTATCTCGACCGGCGAGAGTGGGACGGCGGTCACCTCGTAGATGCCGACCTCGTCGGCCGCGAGGTCGAACGCTTCCTCGTCGCCCTCCAGCCGGCGGGACTGGCCGACGAACGCCACCGAGCGGCGGCGTCCGCCGTGGTAGACGAGGTAGTAGTCCCCCGAGAGGACGTTCTCGGAGAGTTCGAGGTAGCCGGTGAACCCGCCGTCCCGGAGCGTGCGGTCGACCTCCTCGAGCGGCGTGTCGTTCGAGTAGTAGCGTCCCCGGGTCTCCCCGCCGGCCGCGACCATGGCGTACAGCAGCGCGAGCGCGTCCTCGGGCGCCTCGTAGGCGGTCCCGTCGGCGTCCTCGAACCGCTCGATCGGCGCCGACTCGACCGTCGGGTCGCCCATCGACGGCTCGGTGTAGTCGAAGACGCCGACGACCCGTCCGCGGACCATGAACAGGTAGGTGTTCCCGGCGACGACGCACCCGGTGAACTCCCCGCGGGCGAGGTCGTGGAGGCCGTCGTAGCCCCCGCCGAACGGGCGCGACTCCCACCCCTCGACGTCGGCGACCGTGCGGACGTCCATGCCCCGAACCAGCCCCACGCGAACCTAATAGTTTCCGGCGCCTTCGGCCCTCGAACGCCATCCATATGTGGGGCTGGCGGCTACCACCGGGCGTGAGCAGGGCCATCGCGGCCGACCGCGTCGACCGGTTGCACGACCTCGCCCGAGCGGCCGCCGCCGACGGCGAGGACGACCTCGCCCGGCGGTACGTACGCCGGGCCCGCCGGGTGGCGGAACGCCACCGACTCACCCTCCCGAAGCGGTTCCGGCGGTTCACCTGCGACCGGTGTGACGCCTATCTCAGGCCCGGCCGGAACGCCCGGGTCCGGACGCGGGACGGCCACGTCGTCGTCACCTGCGAGTGCGGCGGACAGGCCCGCTACCCCTACTCTCGGCCGGAGGCGGGGGTCCCGGATTCTTAACCTTCAAAGGGTAGGGCCGAGAACCACTCTTCGATGACGGATCAGGACCTCCGGAGCCGGGCCCACGACCTGGACGTGACGGTCTGGGTCGGCAAGGGCGGCGTCGGAGCGGTAGTCGACGAGCTCGACGACCAGTTGCGCGAGCGCGACCTGGTGAAGGCGAAGTTCCTCCGGGCGGCCCGCGGGGGGACGGACGCCGAGGAACTGGCGGCCGACCTCGCCGAGCGGGTCGGCGCCGAGGTCGTCGACGTGCGCGGGCACACGGGGGTGCTCCACCGGTGAGCGTCCCGGTGCTCCCGCTGCAGACCGTGCAGAGACCCGCGCCGAACGCCGTCTCGGACTTCCTCCGGTCGGTCCTCCCGACGTGGCTCGCGGACCCGCTCGGGATGGCGGCGATGTTCCTCGTCGGGTTCCTCGTCGTCTACGTCGTCGGCCGGATAGCGATCCTCCCGCTGGTCGACCGCGTGCTCCAGGCCCGTGACCTGGACGAACACGCCCGGACACCCCTCCGGAAGGTCACGTCGATAGTGGTGGTCTTCGCGGCGGTCGCCATCGCGTTCGGCGCGGCCGGTCTCGGGAACTTCCTGACGGCCATCGCGACCATCGGCGCCGCCGCCACGCTCGCCATCGGGTTCGCCATGCAGGACGTCCTCAAGAACTTCGTCGCGGGGGTGTTCATCTACACCGACAAGCCGTTCCGCATCGGCGACTGGATCGAGTGGGACGGGAACTCGGGGATCGTCGAGGACATCTCCCTGCGCGTCTCGCGGGTCCGCACCTTCGACAACGAACTGCTCACCGTTCCCAACAGCCAGCTCACCGACGGCGTCATCAAGAACCCGGTCGCGAAGGACAAGCTCCGCCTGAAGTTCGTCTTCGGCATCGGCTACGACGACGACATCGACCAGGCCACCGAGATCATCCTCGAGGAGGCCCGGAACCACGACGAGATCATGGACGACCCCGAGCCCTCGGTCCGGCTGACCGAACTCGCGGACTCCTACGTCGGCCTCCAGTCCCGCATCTGGATCGCCCAGCCCTCGCGGGCCGACTGGGTCCGCACCCGCGCGGAGTACGTCAAGAACGTCAAGGAGCGGTTCGACGCGGCGGGCATCAACATCCCGTACCCGCAGCGCGACCTCTCCGGGGGCATCGAGCTCGCGGGCCCGATCTCTGCCGCCGACGTCGAGGCCACCGGCGACGACTGATACGGTCGTGCGTAGTCCTTTACCGGCGCTAACCGACCCTGTCCGGGTGATCGCCGGTAAATCGTTGCGCACGACCGTATGACGGAGCGACCTCACCCTTTTTGCCCGGTTCGATCCACGCGTGGGCCGCGGCCCTCGCACGCAACACCTACCGCTTCGCCCTCCTCCTCGTCGGTTACGGCATCGCCATCGGGATCGACGACCTCGGGGCCTACTCCGCAGAGGGGCCCGCGCTGCTCGGGCTCGGGCTGGGCGGGGTAGCGCTGCTCTGCGGGACGCTCGCCCACTACGCCGCGGCCCCGGCTGACAGTCGCGACGGTACGGCCCGGGGCCCGGACGGGCCGGACGACCTGCGGGGCGGAAACCAGGACGGGAACGGTCGCGACGACCGGCACGGAGACGACGCTACTGCTGGAGAAGACGGCGACCCGAGCGACGGGGACGCGGCGAGCGAGTCGATTTCGGGCCAGCACGTCCCGTGGGGCTGGTACTGACCGGCGCTGTCGCTCGGGGCGTGATGTCGGGATGAATGGGTGGACTCCGGGGTGGCCCGCGCGTTCCGGCACGGGGAGTCCCGCTCGCTTCCTCCACCCCGCGACCCCACGGGCGGCAGGTGTCCACGGTACCGCTGCTCGCTTCCGCGCCTGACGGGGTTGCCGTGGTCAACCGTGTCTTACCGCCCCTGCAGGCGGCAGAGCACGGACCGCTGCCCTCGTGGGACGAGGCTTCTCAGTCCGCTCGCGGGGCCCGAGCCGGTCGGCCCGGACGCCCCCGGATTTCGGCCCCCGCTGAAGACCGTTTCGCGGGTTTGCAAGCAGGGCCTAACTGCCCGGCCTAGTCCGTCTGGAACTAACCCCGGTATGGCATAAGGGCCTTTCGACGGCGACCGGGCCTGTGCCGTGTTAGCGGACCCATCGACTACGTCGTGTTAACGACCCTATCGACTGTGCCGTGTTAGGGGTCCCACCGACGAGCTCAGAACAGGCGGAGGACCCGGGCGTACCAGAGCCCGGCCAGGGGGACGGCCAGCGAGACGGCCGCGAGCACCCACCGCTGGGAGGAGAGCAGCGCCGAGGCGCCCCCGAGCACGTCGACGCGGGCAGTGAACGCCCAGCTCACCGAGATGGCGGCGATGAACAGCCCGAAGACCAGCCCCGCGCCGGCCGCGAGACTCGGGTCCGAGCGCCCCTCGCGGCCCGCCGCGAAGACGATCACTCCCACCAGCGCCAGCAGCCCGGCGGCGTAGGGCGTCACCGCCCCCGTGGCGTAGTAGAGCCCGACCGAGGAGGCCGTCTCCACGGCGAACGGCCACGCCAGGGTCAGCAGGACGGCGAGGCAGGCGACGATACCGGCCGTCGGCGGGAGGTCGACCCGGTCCATGGAGAGAGGTCCGCCCGCCCTCGTCTTGAAGCCGACGAAGCGTGCCACGGAGCGGTCCCGGACGCGCTCGCCGTCGCGTCTGAGACGGCCCGCAACCGAGCCGCAACTATCACGTCCCGTGGGGCGCTACCCACCCCTATGGGATTCGGGAGCGCCACGAAGAAGATCTCCAAGGTCGCGGACATGGCCGAGGAGGTGTACAAGCGGCTGAACGAGCTGCGCGAGCAGGTCCAGCGGATGCGCGAGACCCTCCAGGCGACCCACGACCGCGTCGAGCGGCTCGAGCGGGCCGTCGAGGCGCAGACCGCCGTCATCGAGGCCCTCGCCGAGGAGGAGGGGATCGACGTCGACCAGGTCTACGCCGACGCGGCTATCGACGAGGCGGAAGACGGGCCCTCGGCGACCGACACCGAGGGGACCACCGGGGCTGTCGACGACGAGCCGGCCCCGGAAACCGACTGATACGGTCGTGCGTAATTCGTTACCGACTCGTGGATCCGAGTCCGCCGTATCGGTCTCGAAACGCCGATCGTCCCGAAGGTCGTTGAGAACAGTTACGCACGACCGTATGAGTGCCACCGATCGCCGCTCGGCGGGGAACATACCGGACATCGAGCCCCGTCGCGGAACGGGGCGGACCCGCTGTGAGGAGGAGAACGATGGATGACGTCCGGGCCCTCGCGACCGACGGCGTCGTCGTCCTCGGCGGCGAGGTGGTGCTCCTCGAACGGGATCACCCACCGGAGGAGGGTCGGTGGGTCCTCCCCGGTGGGATGGTCGAGCGCGGCGAGACGGCGCGGGCGGCCTGCGCCCGCGAGGTCCGCGAGGAGGTCGGTCTCGACGTGCGGCCCGTCTCGTTCGTCGGCCTCTACGACGCGCCCGACCGCGACCCGCGGGGGAACGTCAGCGCCGCGTTCCGCTGCCTGCCGGCCGGCGGTGCCGAGCATACCGAGCCCGAACCCCGGTCCGAAGCCCGACAGGTGGGGACGTTCGATCCCGAAGACCTCCCGGAACTCGGGTTCGACCACGGGGAGATGATCGCGGACGCGCTGGAGGAGACCGACTGAGTTCGAGACCGGAAGAGGGACGGCCGGGCGAGGGGGCGGACCGGGCGAGGGGGCGTCCCGATGGCCCGTTCAGGCGGGTAGCTTCGCGTGCTCGACCTTGATGCACTTGTCGTGGACGAACAGCTTGCCGGCGGCCTCGGCCCGCTCGCCGGCCTCGTCGTTCCGGATGCCGAGCTGGAGCCAGATCGCCTTCACGTCCTCGCGCTCGGCGGCCGCGTCGACGATGGGCCCGGTCTCCTCGCTCGGCCGGAACACGTTCACGACGTCGACGCCCTCGGGCACCTCCTCTATGGAGTCGTACGCCTCGATGCCGAAGATCTCGTCGGCATAGGGGTTGACCGGGATGACGTCGTAGCCGTGGTCGAGGAGGTACTTCGGTACGTCGTGGGCGGCCTTCCCCGGGATCGTCGAACAGCCGACGACGGCGATGGTGTCGTACTCGAGTACCTCGCGGATCTGCTCGTCGCTTGCGGGCATACGACCCGAATAGGACGGCCCGGGACAAAAGCTCACGCCAGTCGTTTACCGCCGCGCACGGGGGCCGGGACTCGGTCGAGGTCGGTCGCGGTCAGAGGACGACGCTCGCCCGCCCGACGACGAACGCCAGCGCGGCGACGTAGGTCCCGAGTTTGAGGTGGGACTGGCCGGTCGAGGGGTCCCCGAACGACTCGTAGGCCGCGTAGAGCATCCCGGCGTCGGCCGGCAGGACGATCAGGAGGTACGGCAGGCCGAACGTTCCGAGGAGGTACGGTAGTGGGCTGGCGACGACCGCCACCGCGAGGACGGCGGTCGCGAGGTAGAGCGCCCGCCGCTCGCCGTAGGCGATCGGGAGCGTCCGGAGCCCCTCCTCGCGGTCGCCGGCGACGTCCTCGACGTCCTTGACCACCTCGCGGGCGAACGTCGCGAGCGAGGCGAGCGCGAACAGCACCAGCACCGATTCGAGACGGCCGCCGACCGCCGCACCGCCGAACAGGAACGTACTCCCCGTCAGGTAGCCCACGAGGGCGTTGCCGAGGCCGGGCAGCCCCTTGAA
>JBEPXB010000154.1:0-6473 GCA_041642135.1 Halobacteriales archaeon
GACGATACTCCCGGCGGGGATCCCTCCCTCGAGCTTCCGATCGAGCACCTCGATCCCGGTCCGGAGCCGTTCGACCATTCACCCGTGTGTTCCGTTCGTTCTCCGATAAACGTTCCGGCCGTTTCGGCGCGCAATATACTAATGGTAACTCTCCTGAGTGTAGTCTGACGAGCCGGGTACGCAGACGTCTCGTGACGATCCCCGTGCCGACCCCGAGCTAGATCCGGTATAGACGCTATTCTAATCCAATTTCATTAGAAATTGGGAGAAATTTTCTCCGCGTCAGTGGTGGTTCTGTCGCCGATGTGGCCCGAGATCGGGATAATAGTAAGAAAATATATGTGTGGGTTAGGCTGATTTTCCTCCGGGTGTTGGTCCGTCCCCGGGGGTTTGAATAGGGTGCCACTCCCCCCTACTCGCGATGCGGCACGACCACCTCATCAGCGCCAGACAGCTGTCGAGGGCCGACATCGAGTCGGTGCTCGACCACGCGGCGACGTTCGATGGCGACGTCGCCGGTGGGAGCCGCCGCGACGACGTCCTCGGGCTGCTCTTCTTCGAGCCGAGCACCCGGACGAAGATGTCGTTCGACACCGCGATGAAACGCCTCGGCGGATCGACCGTCGACATGGGGACCGTCGAGTCCTCGTCGGTCAAGAAGGGGGAGTCGCTGGCCGACACCGTCCGCGTCGTCGCCGGCTACGCGGACGCGCTCGTGTTGCGCCACCCGAGCGAGGGGGCGGCGAAGCTCGCCTCCGAGTTCGTCGATGTCCCGGTCATCAACGCGGGAGACGGCGCCGGCCAGCACCCCACACAGACGCTGCTCGACCTGTACACCATCCGCGAGAACGCGGGGCTCGACGACCTCAGCATCGGTATCATGGGCGACCTGAAGTACGGCAGGACCGTCCACTCGCTGGCAGAGGCGCTCACCAACTTCGAGGTGACCCAGCACTTCGTGAGCCCGGAGAGTCTACGGCTCCCGCGCTCGGTCCGTTACGACCTCCACGAGTCCGGCGCGGAGGTCCGGGAACACACGAACCTGGACGAGGTGCTCCCGGACCTCGACGTGCTCTACGTCACCCGTATCCAGCGCGAACGGTTCCCCGACGAGAACGAGTACCGGCAGATCGCCGGCGAGTACCGGATCGACGCGTCGACGCTCGAGGCCGCCCGCGACGACCTGAGCGTGATGCACCCGCTCCCGCGCGTCGACGAGATCGCCGCCGACGTCGACGAGACGCGCTACGCGACCTACTTCGAGCAGGCACACAACGGCATCCCGGTGCGGATGGCGCTGCTCGACCTCGTGCTCGGGGGTGAGGGCCGATGAACGGGACCGACCCGGACCCGGACCAGGAGCTCCGGGTCTCGAAGATCCGCGACGGCACCGTCATCGACCACATCGCGGGCGGGCAGGCGCTGAACGTCCTCGCGATCCTCGGCATCGACGGCTCGGGCGGCGAGACCGTCAGCGTCGGGATGAACGTCCCGTCCGACCGACTGGGACGCAAGGACATCGTGAAGGTCGAGGGCCGCGAGCTCAGCCAGGAGGAGGTCGACGTGCTCTCGCTCATCGCCCCCGCCGCGACCATCAATATCGTCCGCGGGTTCGAGGTAGTCGAGAAGTCACGGGTCGAGCGTCCCGGGCGGGTGACCGGCGTCCTCTCGTGTCCGAACGCCAACTGCATCTCCACGCAGGGCGAACCCGTCGAGTCGCGGTTCGAGGTGCTCGACGATGGCGTCCGCTGTGGCTACTGCGACACCATCGTTCGCGAGGACATCGCCGAACTGATCGAGGTCTGAACGACCGTCCCCGGTGTCGGAGATCCGGTGGTCGGGACTCCGGTCGTCGCGTCGGCTCCCCGGCCACAGGTTCAAGTACCGGAACGCGACCACCGACCCCGTGGTCTGAACCCGGCCCGGGTCGGACCGTGGGAGCGCGACGACGCCGGCCCGGGACCGTCGAGTCGTCGCCTGTCCGCAACCCGGGACCGAGTGACTCCGTCCGGTATCCTCTTAGTGGAGGTCCCGCGGGCCACCGGAGGATGTCTGCGGGTCCTCCGCTCCCGGCCCACGCCGCACCGACACACAGCGAGGGCGGCGCAACCAATATAGGCACCCGTGACGAACCTTCGATCGGTATGTCGAAGAAAGCCATCCTCGTCGTCGCACTGGTCGCCGTCGCCCTCATCTACGTCACGCGCCGGTAGGTCGACCGAACGGAGTATCGCCCGCCGACCACCCTCCTTCCGAACGGCTTACCCGTCCCACCCGCCACCCTCGGGTATGGCCAGGTTCGGGGTCGTCACGCGGAACGAGGAGGAGACCGAGTGGGCGGAGTTCGAGAGCGCCTTCTACGAGGTGAAGGACGTCTCCGGGCGCGCGAGCGAACCGCTCGCCGGCGCGGTGAACATGGTCTCGTGCTTCGGTGACAACGCCGCTGCGGCCGAGAACCCCGACCTCGTCCCGATCAACCCCGAGGGACAGCCCGCGAACCGCGACCGGCGGTACTTCGACTGGGCGTACGTCGACCCGACCCACGACCGCTACCGCGAGGGCCTCCTCGAGACGATCGAGGACTGCGCCGCCGTCAACGGCGACGTCCGCCTCGACGACGTGGGGTTCCCGCGCGAGGAGTACTGCTACTGCGACCGCTGCAACGAGCGGTTCGAGCGGTGGGTGGACGCGTGTCACGACGAAGGGGGACCCCACCCCGAGGAGACGGGCTTCGAGGACAGGCTGGCCTGGCGCGCGGAGGTGATAACGGACTTCGTCCGCGAGGCGACCGACCGGATCCCCGGACGGACCTACTTCACGCTCTACCCGGACCCGTACGGGGATCACCTCTACCGACGCGCGGGGCTCGACCTCGATACCCTCGCCCCGATGGTCGACGAGTTCGTGATCCCGCTCTACGACACCCACTACGGGACGACCTACTGGCTCGAGACGATCGCCTCGGGCTTTCGCGACCGGCTCGACCAGCTGGGGGCCGACATGGCGGTCGAACTCTACGCCGTGAACGTGGCGGTCGACGACCTCATCCACGCCGCGGAGGTGGCCGAGGCGTACGCCGACGAGGTGCTGTTCGGCTACGACGCCTCGAACGCGCGCGCGGCGCTCCGGCGGCGGGACGCCGAGAGCCGCGAGGGCGTCTCGCACGGCTGAGCCGCGGCACTGCGAGGCGGTGGTCCCCCGTCCGACCCAGGCGGGTCAGAGTTATACCGCGGGGGTCTCGAGTGGGGACGTATGCCGGACCCACAGATCGTGTCGGTAGGGCTCTCGCCCGTCGGGCGGACGGACCTGCCCGGTCGGGACCTCTTCTCGGTCGCGCTCGCCGAGGCGTTCGAGGGCCTCCCCGACCCCGCGGAGGTCGTCGAGGCGCTCTACGTCGGCAACCAGTCAGAGCGGTACGAACACCAGATCATGACGGGGACGCTCCTCGCGGAGTGGGCGGGCCTGCAGGACGTCCCCGCCGAGCGCGTCGAGGGCTGTGCGGCGGCGGGCGCGATGTCACTCCGCCACGCCGTCGAGGACGTCCGAGCGGGTCGCCACGACGCCGTCCTCGCCGCGGGCGTCGAGAAGATGACTGCCGGCGGCACGGGAGGAGCGACGACCTCGTTGTCCGCGGCGTTCGACCGCGCGCTCGAACAGCGCTCGGGTATCACGGCGCCCTCGCAGTACGCGCTCCTCGCACAGCGGTATATGCACGAGCACGGCGTCACCGAGCGCGACCTCGCGGATATCGCGGTGAAGAACCACGCCAACGCCGCGAGGAACCCCCGGGCGCAGTTCCGCAGCGAGATCGACGTCGACACCGTCCTCGGCTCCGACTACGTCGCGCCGCCGCTGAAACTGTTCGACTGCGCGCCCGTCTCCGACGGCGCGGCAGCCGTCCTCGTGACGACCGAAGAGATCGCCGCGGACCTCGTCGACGACCCGACGGTCTCGGTGACGGGTGCGGCGGCCGCGGCACACAACATCGCCGTCGCGAACCGGAACCTCACGTTCCCGGAGGGGGCCGCCGCGACGGCGGAGCGGGCGTACGCGCAAGCCGGCGTCGAGCCCGGGGACGTGGACGTCGCGGAGGTCCACGACGCGTTCACGGTCTGCGAGGCGCTGCTCTCGGAGGCGGCCGGGTTCGCCCCTCGCGGCCGGGGGATCGAGTGTGCCCTGCCACCGGAGGAACGGTCCGAGGGGTGGACCGACGTCCACCTCTCGACGAGCGGCGGGCTCAAGGCGAGGGGTCACCCGATCGGCGCGACGGGGCTCGCACAGGCCGTCGAGGCGTACGAACAGCTCACCGGTCGGGCTGGCGACCGGCAGGTCGACGGTGCCGAGACGGCGTTCCTCCTGAACGAGGGCGGGGTCGCCGACGCGGTCACCGTCACGCACGTCCTGGAGGCCTGAGATGTCGGAGAAACCATCGCCGCTCGGGCCGGACGACATCACGTCGGACAGCCCGTTTACCCTCCCGGGGTTCTTCGACGCCCTCGCCGAGGGTCGGCTCCTGGGGGCCGCCTGTGCGGACTGCGGGGAGACGCTCGTCCCGCCCCGGCCGGCCTGCTCGGCGTGCGGAAGCCGGTCGCTCTCGGTCGAGAAACAGCCCCGGACCGGTCGCGTCGTCTCCTACACGGCGGTCCACACGCCGCCGCCCGCGTTCGCCGGCGAGGCGCCGTACACGATCGCCATCGTCGAACTCGACTCGGGAGCCCGGATCACGGGCCGGCTCGACGCCGAATACGAGGACGTCGCCATCGACGACCCGGTGGAGCTCACGGTCCGGGAACCGGACGAGGCGCTCCGCGAGCGGTCGCTGAGCTACGAGACGGAGTGGCCGTTGCACGTCTTCGAGCCGCGGTAGCGCCACGCACCCGCCGAACTCGGCGGGATCTCTCTCGCCTCGAACACCGAACCCCCCGCGAAGGCTGGCCGAACGGCTCGCTACGAGCCCGAACGACCGGGCGAGGATACACCGAACCGAGATAGCCCCACCGGCCCGAGCCGTGAAGAGGTGATCGTCCTGGGTCCCGGGGGTCGACCGCTCGCACCTGGCCGCTCACACCCGGCCGCCGAGGTAGCGCTCGCGCCAGGCGAGCAGGTCCCCGCGGTCCCGGGTGTCCTCGGGCAGGTCCTCGAACCCGAACCACCTCGCCTCGCTTATCTCGTCGTCGGGGTCGCTGACATCCGTCTCGACGGTCTCCGCCCGTGCGGCGTACACCGGGAGTACGCCCCAGGTGTGGTAGTCGGCGGAGCGGACCTCGACCCGCGAGAGCATCCCGAGGCCCTCGTAGACGGCCTCGACGCCCGCCTCCTCGGTCAGCTCCCGCTCGGCGGCCTCGCGGAACGTCTCGGGGCCGTCGAGGCCGCCGCCCGGGAGCACCCAGAGGTCGACCCCCTCGTGGCGCACGAGGAGGAGTTCGCCGGACGGACGGTAGACCGCCGTGTGGGCGCCGTAGGGGGCGCCGGTCCGGTCGATCCGCTCGGCGAGCACCCTGAACCGGCGCCGGGAGACGGACTTCCGGTGGGTGGTCTCGTAGTGACCCTCGCCGTGCCGGTCGAGGAGCGCGTGGTAGGCCTGCTCGGCCTGCTGGCTGGCCCGCTCGGCGAGGTACCAGAGGTCCCCGAGCGAGGTCATGGCGGCAAAGAGGAGCGGGGCGAGGGATCCGGCGGCGGTACGTGCGGGGGGTGTGTCGCGGTCATGCCACCGCGTACGATACACCGTCGCAATAAGCCTTCGACACGGGCGATTTCGACGGTCGTCGGGGGACGCTCCGGTCCCTACGGGCCCCGAACGCGGGCGCGAACCGTCGCCCTTTTGCTCGGGCATCGGGTAGTTACGGACATGGCATTCGAGAAAGGCGACCGGGTCGTACTCCACGACCAGCACAGCGAGTTCGACGGCGAGACCGGCGAGATCACGCAGGTCTCCGAGACGATGTTCGGCGACTCGACCTACATCATCCAGTTCGAGGAGGGCCAGGAGGCCGGCATCGCCGAGGACGCCATCGAGGCCGCCGAGGACGAAGACGAGGAGTAACCCCGGATGCCGTCGGTCCCGGTCCACTACGTCGACCTCCGCGCGTTCTGCTACGCCACCGAGGACGAGAAGCGGGTCGAGGGGGCGCTCCGGACGTTCGTCCCGGGGCCCGACACGCCCGACAGCGACGGGGACGGCGGGGACGAGGACGACAGTGGGGGCGGGAACGGAGCCGACGGCGAGTTCGTCGAACTCGACCGTGAGGTGACCGAGGGGTTCCACGGCGACCGTATCCTGGTGCTCTCCGTTCGATTGGATCGGGCCGACCAGATCCGCTACGCCCTCTCGAAACTCGCCGAGGCCCGGGACTTCGACCGCCTGCTCGCCGAACTGGACGACCGCGTCGACGACAACACCGCCTTCTTCGTCCAACTCGACAAGCAGGCCGCGTTCCGGGGCGAGGTCCGCCTCGGCGAGGGGATCACCTTCC
>JBEPXB010000155.1:0-6457 GCA_041642135.1 Halobacteriales archaeon
CGACGGCGTTGGCCGCGAGGCTGATCCGCTCTGCGTTGGCAAAGGAGAGCAGGTAGCCGAACCCCTCGCCCTCCTCGCCGATACGGTCCTCGACGGGGATCCGGAACCCGTCGAACCAGACCTCGTAGGAGGGCGATGCCGCGCGTCCGGCCTTCGGGATCTCGCTCACGTCCACGCCCGGGGCGTCGGGACCGAACTCCGTGAAGAACAGCGTCAGCCCGCCGAACCGGTCGTCCGGGTCGCGCGGCGAGGTGCGGGCGAGCAGCATGATGACGTCGGCCTGCCCCGCCTTCGTCGTCCAGATCTTCTGTCCGTCGACGACGTACTCTTCCCCCTCGCGCTCGGCCGTGGTCTCGATGCGGGAGGTGTCGGTCCCCGCGTTCGGTTCCGTCACTCCGGTACAGACCATGACGTCGCCGTCCGCGACCCGCGGGAGGTAGCGCTCCTTGTGGGTCTCCGAGCCGTACTCGATCAGCGGCGCGACGCTGAACACGTGGTGTGAGGTGACCGAGGTGCCGGCCATCGCGGCGCCCGAGCGGGCGATCTCCTGCTGAACTATCGCGGCCTCCTGGACGCCGTAGCCCTCTCCTCCGTACTCCTCGGGGACTGTGATACCGCACCAGCCGCCGTCGGCGAACGCCTCGAAGAACTCCCACGGGAACTCCTCCTTTCGATCCCGCTCGCGCCAGTAGTCGTCACCGAACTCCGCACAGAGCTCCCGCATCTGTCGGCGTATGAGCCGCCCTTCCTCCGTGAGCCGGAAGTCCATGAGTCGTGTCCGGTGGGCGCGGGCATAGTACCGGGTGGTCGGCTGGATCCGCAGGAGACGGGGGGCGTCGAGTCTCGTAGTTCCGTCGACTCCACATGTCGTAGTTCGATGCTGAATCGCCACACGATATGCTCTCTACCATAGTTGTTAATTCGTATCATAACATAAATTTATGAAGAACATTCCCGGGGAGCGGAACGTCTACCGGTCCGGATTTCCCCGCACTCGGCTATCGGTACCGTTCTGCCGAATATATCATCTTACATTTACATCTCGCACGCCGATTTCGGCGAGTCAGCATCCCGTTATGTTGGAACGTATGAAGCCGTCTCCCGATCCCGATCAGAGCACCGCCCGCGCCAGCCCGAGGAAGATGAAGAAGCCGAGGACGTCCGTCGCGGTGGTGATGAAGATGGTCGCCGAGGTCGCCGGGTCCTTCCCGATCCGGTCCATGACGAGCGGGATGACCGTCCCGAAGAAGCCGGCGATGACGAGGTTCAGCACCATCGAGACGCCGAGCACGAGCCCCAGGAGGGGGTTCTGGTTGAACACCGAGGCGATGACTGCGACGAGCACGCCGGTGATCGCCCCGTTGGCGGCCCCGGCGAGGACCTCGTTGAGGACGGCCCTGCCGCCGGTCGCCAGCGAGATCTGTCCCAGCGCGAGCCCACGGACGGTGACGGCCATCGACTGGGTGCCGGCGTTCCCGCCCATCCCCGCGACGACCGGCATGTAGACCGCGAGGAGCGTGAACGCCGCGATGGTGTCCTCGAAGAAGCCGACCGCTCCTGCGGCCAGGAACGCCGTCCCGAGGTTGATTATCAGCCACTTGTACCGGTAGCGGACCTTCGAGAGCGGCCCGTCGAGGACGCTCTCCTCCTCCTGGACGCCCGTGAACTCGTAGAGGGTCTCCCCGGCCTCCTCCTCGACGACCCGGAGGAGGTCCTCGGCGTAGATGACGCCCATGATACTCCCCTCCTCGTCGAGCACGGCGACCGAGCTCTCGGGGTTCGCCCGGAACACGTCGGCGACGTCCTCGTCGGCGGTGTCGTACCGGACGGCGGGCGTCTCGTGGACGTGCTCGCGGAGGTCGATATCGTCCTCGCTCATCGCCAGGGCCCCTCCGGGGAGCTCGCCCAGAAGCTCCTCGCCGTCCGTGACGAGGACGTGCGGGAACCGGCCGGTCCGCTCCTCGTGGCGCTGGACCCGTCGTGCGACCTCAGCCAGGCTGCTGTCGGCGTCCACGGTGACGTAGTCGAGGTGCATCAGGCCGGCCGCGCTCTCGGGGCTGAACCCGAGCAGGAACTCGGCCCGTTCCCGCCGGTCCTCGTCGAGCCCCCGGAGCACGGATTCGCGGGTCCTCTCGTCGACCAGCCCGAGTACGTCGGCGACCTCGTCGGGGTCCAGTTGGCGGACGAACCGACGCAGGGTCGGGCGGTCCATGTCCGCCACGAGCGACGCCTGGACCGTCTCGGGCAGCTGGAAGAACACCTCGCGCTGTCGGTCCCTCGAGAGCTGCCCGAACTCCGCGGCCGGCGCCGACGAGCCCGCGATCGCCTGCTGGACGTCCACGAGCGACTCGGACGGCGGTTCCGACATACACGGGTGGCTTGCGCGACGGTCTAAACACTTGTGCCACCGGTGCGTCGAACCCCGTGGTGAGAACTGAGAAGATACTTGTCCGTGAGGCCCCCACCGACCACCGATGCGGGACTTCGTCGTCGTCGGTGCAGGCCCGGCCGGGTCGCGGTTCGCGCGCTCGGCCGCCGAGCGCGGCCGGGACGTACTCGTCCTCGAACAGGGGGAGATCGGCCGGCCGCTCGCCTGCTCGGGGCACGTCTCCCTCGACGTCTGGGAGTACGTTCCCGACGGAGGTCACGAGCGCCTGCTCCAGAACGAGATCTACGGCGCGCGGTTCCATCTCGACGGCCCGGGGAGTCGGGCCTACCCGTTCTACAAGGAGACGCCCGTCTCGAACGCCATCGACCGGGTGGAACTCGACCGCACGCTCGCGGGGGCCGCGAACGACGCCGGCGCGGACGTCCGGGACGGCCACACCGTCACGGCCGTCGAGGAGCGGGCCGACCGGGTGGTCGTGACGGCCCGCGGCCCGGACGGGACCGAGCGGTTCGAGGGCCGGATGGTCGTCGGCGCCGACGGCCCCCGGTCGCGGGTCCGGGACGAGCTGGGCCTGCCCGACCCCGACGAGTTCCTCCACGGCGTCCTCGGGTTCGACCCGGGCGCCGATCACGAGGACTTCGTCGACGTCCACCTCACGGTGCCGGGGTTCTTCGCGTGGCGCATCCCCCGCGGCGACGGCGGCGTCGAGTACGGCCTCGCGGTCCGGCCCGGAGACGACGCCCCCGGCCGGTTCGACGAGCTGTGTGCGGGCTACGGCGCGACCATCGACGAGCGGTGCTCCGGCTTCATCCCCATCGGCCCCGCGGCGGAGACGACGGGACGACGGTCGCTGCTGGTGGGTGACGCGGCCGGGCAGACCAAGCCGTTCACCGGCGGCGGCATCCTCTACGGGATGCGGGCGGCCGACGTCGCCGCCCGCGTGGTCGACCCGCGGGTGCCGGCGACGCTCGACGCCTACGAGCGGGGCTGGCGCGAGGAACTCGAGCGGGACGTCACGCTGGGTCACCTCGTCAGACGCGCGTACTCGCTTCCCCGTCCCATCAAACGGCTCGGGCTCCGGGCGTTCTCCGGGGAGATCGGCGTCCACATGGACCGCCCCTCGACACTGTTCTCCCGGGAGCAGTTGCGCGCACTTCTTCGGTAGTGGGTCAGTGGGTAGGAAGGGTCGTGGTCAGACGAGCTACGGTGTGAGGAAGCGACTGGACGAAACGCCTCGAAAGCCCCCGACGGCTACACTCCCGCGACTCGCTGCGCGCCTCGCTCCGTTCGCTCCGCTCACTCCACTGCGGTGCTTGCTTCGCCGGGGTTCGTGTAGCCGCCGGCCCCTTTCAGTCCCACCCAGCGCCCGGCTCCACCTTCGGCCATCGCCCCGACCGCGACTCCGGGAAGCCTCAGTAGCTCGGTAACCGACCCGACGTCGCGGACCCCTCGACGAACGGGAGCGCCTCGACCGTCGCCTCCACCCCACCGACCTCGACCGTCTCGGCATCCAGATCGAAGTCGACGAGCGCGAGCGCAACCGGGCGCGAGAGCGACGGGCTCTCGTCGGCGCGTGTCACCTCGCCCACCGCGTCGCCGTCGACGGTCACCTCGCTCCCGGCTTCGGGGACCGTCTCGGGTTCGAGGCCGACGAAGCGGCGAGAGGGTCGGCCCCGGTTCTCCACCCGCGAGACGACCTCCTGGCCGACGAAACACCCCTTGTCGTAGTCGACGGCGTTGCCGAGTCCGAAGACGTTCGGTATCCGCTCTCCGAGCTCGCTCTCGAAAAGCGGCGTCCCGGCCTCGAGGGTGAGCGAGCGCCACGTCCGGTGGCCGAAGGGGGCGGCGTTCATCCCCCTCGTGAGGAGCGTGTCGAACACCTCCTCGGCGGCGTCGGCGGCACAGACCACCTCGTAGCCCTCCTCTCCGGTCGGCGCGTCGGTCGCGATCACGGTGACCCCCTCGTCGGCCATCGACCCGCGGACGAACGAGAGCGCCGGTTCGGGCGCGCCCGCGTGGTTCAGAACGCTCGCGATCTTCTCGGTCGACTTCGGCCCGTGGACGCCGAACACGCCGAAGTCGGTGGACGCCTCGCGGATCTCGACGTCCTGGATGAACGTGCGCTCGGTCCACTCCTCGGCGATCTCCCCGGCCATCGATGGTGGCGTGAAGAGGAGCAGCCGCTCGTTCGCGTTGTAAACGTACAGATCGGCCCGGGTCTTCCCCCCCGGGTCGAGGAGCAGCGCGTAGCACCCCCGGCCGTCCTCGGCGGGGACGCGGTTCGAGACGACGTTATCGACGTACTCGATCCGATCCGAGCCGGTCACCTCGACGACGCCGTAGCCCATCTCGATCACGCCGACGCCGTTCCGGACCGCGCGGTGGGCGCTGTCCGGCCGGCCGTAGTCCTCGACGACCCGGCGACCGTCGTACTCGACGAACTCGGCCCCGAGGTCGTCGTGTGCCGCGACGACTGTCATCGGGCGGGGTACGGTGCCGGAACGTAAAACGGTGCGCGATACGTGGACGCCGGGTCGTGTTCCGGGAGCTCACGCGAGCGTCCCGTACACCAGTCGCAGCGCGCTGACCAGCAGGACCAGACGGACGAGCGTCTCGAAGCGGTCCGCGGGGATGTACCGGCGGAGGCGGACGCCGGCGAGGACGCCGAGGGAGAGCGGTGCGACGAACGCCGCGCCGAGGACCAGTTCCGCCCTCGCGAAGAGGCCGCCGGCCCAGAGCGCGGTGATCCTGACCGAGTTGTTCAGCGTCAGCAGCACCACGAGGACGAGCGTGAACGCGTCACGTTCGAGCCCGCGGGCGTCGAGGTACGTCGCCAGCGGGAGCCCGCCCATGCCGAGCGCGCCGCCCAGCACCCCCCCGACGCTCCCGGCGACGTACTCCGACCACGGGCGGCCCGCGTAGGCCGCGAGCGTCCCGCCGTCCGAGCGGTGGGTGACGACGAGGTAGCCGAGCACGCCGACGCCGACGGCGAGCGAGAGGGTATCGGCCGGGAGCGCGATCAGCCCGACGGCGCCGACGACGGTCGTCAGGAACACGACGCCGACCAGTCGCCAGCGCGGGCGTATCTCCGCCCACGAGACCCCGTCGCGTCGGAGGATGACGAGGTTCCCCACGAGCATCGGGATCGAGAACGCGGCGATCGCCACCTTCGGGTCGAAGACCGCGACGAGCACCGGGACCGATACCAGCGCCGGGCCGAACCCGAGCGTCCCCTTGACCAGTCCCGCGAGGACGAGGACGCCGACGACGACGCTCAGGAGCACCACGTCGGCGCCGGCGCCTACCATCCGTCCCTCGTGGCTCCGGTCCGCACCCCGCGGGGACTCGGTCGTGGACCGCTACGTACCTCCCCCGACGTGTGCGGGCCGCTTGCTGTCGGCATCTCGGACGTGGGCCCCTCCGGCCCGCTCGACAAAAGGACACCGTCTTCGCGCGGTCGCACGCGGCGCCGATCAGAACGGGAGCCGGTCGAACAGCCGCTCCAGCCAGGACCGCTCCTCGGGCTCCTCGCCCGGGTCCGGGACGACCCGGCCGTCGGGGTAGATGCGGGTGGTGCCGGACTCCTTCTCGACCTCGATGAGCCCCGCCGACTTGAGTTCGGCCAGCGCCCCCTCGATCCGGTCGATGTCGACGTCGGTGTGCGACCGCAGCTCGAAGACCGTCATCCCCTCCTCGTGGCGGTCGACGAGCGCGTCGAGCACCGCGACCTGCGTCCCGTCGCGGTCGCGGTACTCCCGCTTGGCCTGCATGAGCGGGCCTTCTCCGGGGGACGTATTAACGGTTGACGACGGGACACCCGTTCCGGAGCACCGAGCGGGACGGTCCGGCCCCGGCAGTTTTATACGCCGAACGCGGCCACGTTCCCCAAATGGGTCTCAGGTGTTCCATCCTCGGACATACCTTCGACGAGACCGAGGTCCGTCGCGACCGTCGCGAGCGGGGTTCCGGTAACGAGGTCGTCACCGTCGTCTCGCAGGTCGAGCGGTGCAGCCGGTGTGGGACCGAACGCGTCGTCTCGGAGAACAAGGAGGTCGTCTCGGTGGTCGA
>JBEPXB010000156.1:0-6455 GCA_041642135.1 Halobacteriales archaeon
CCGACCACGAGTGGCCGAGTTCATCGGCTCGGAATCCCGGTACTCACGGGTCGGCGGATTCATCGTGATCACGATTCGCGCCGACGGATGGGGCTCGACCAGCTCGCCGTGTGCTTTCACGAGGAGTTTGCCCTCGTTGAGCAGGCGATGGAGAGACATCGCGGCGCCGGCCCGCATCACGGGGAATTCGTTGAGCACCAGTACCGACCCATTCAGTAGCGCTTGCTTGGCCGGCCCGTTCCGGGGAGCAATAAGCCCCTCCTCGGTGGGCGTGAGCGGCCCGAAGAGATCCTCCGTATGAGTCGCCTCGTCACAGTCCACCGAGACGTAACCACGGTTCGTCCGATGACACAGGTACTTGACGAGATAGTTCTTCCCGGAGCCGCGTGGGCCAACCAGTCGGACCGGAACTAACCCACGGGCCAGTTTCTTCGCGAGCAGTTCGTCCAGTGGAAGCTGGAGACGTGGCTCCGTCGGAACCGCTGGTGGAACCACTTCCCCCGACACATCGACCGGCAGGGCGTCGTCACCCGCCTCGGGATGGGTCGCAGCCTTCGGGACATCGGGATGGTCAGGATCGTCGAGGACGTGCAACCCGGTTGGCACTGGGTCCTGTTTGTTACGACCGATATTGGAGACATACTGGACCTCGATAGCGTCCGGCTCCAGCCCCTCGGATCGATGGCGGGGTTCGCCGACAGGCTCGGTGGCGGCGGTGATATCGACCACCTGGGCCGTCCCCCGCCCCGTCGTCTCATCCACGCGTCGACCGTATCGAAAATCGGCGCTCCGGGCGAGCCACACGCCGACCGGGACGTGTCTTGGTGCCGCCTGGATGATAGCCTCCGCGCGACTCTCGGTCAGCGTCCCGGTCAACCCGGCGAGGTCACCGACGTCGGCGTCCGCGAGATCGGTGAACGTCGCGTAGCCGGCATCACGGAGTGCGGTCGCGATACTCTCGGTGACGACCTCGAGGGCTTGAAAGTCAGCAGTACCCGTAGCGTCAGCAGGACCGCCGAAGGCCTCGGTGATCACGGCCGGCTCCGGTCCCTGTGTCGATACCCCGACAATAGTCGTACTACCACCGGACCCCCGGTCGAGAGTGAAAACACCCTCGGCAGCACCAGCATCGATGAGGTTCGCGGCCTCCTGGTCGCCGATGTCGACGTAGTCGCTAACCCGGAGGGTCACCCGCTCGAGCGGGACACTCCCACCCTCGCGCTTGAGTAGACGATGGACGAGGTGTGAGAGGACGACGAGCGGTTCCGGCCGGTCGACAGCATCTGGATCGGATGAAGACATGGCTGAGGGACGGAATCCGCGTGGGAATCCCGCCACCCGATTGTGGGTCGATAAATCAGCGGTGGATCGAGACTCGGACAGAACACCGGGTCTGGACCGCCTCATCGACCCGGGTGGTTATTACGTGAGACACGCTAGTAGCGTACAGAGGCACCAACGGATCATGGCTGGAACTGGGTCACAATCGAGTTCGGACGGGACGATGCCGGAGATCGTGAAGACAGACGATGTCCTCGGCGGGGACCCCCGGATCGAGGGACACCGTATCGGCGTGTATCACGTCTACCAGCGCTACGTCGACGGCGACGACACGCCAGAGGAGATCGCCACGAGCTACGACATCTCGGTCGCCGAGGTCCACGCCGCGCTCGCGTACGCCTTCAGCCACCCCGAGGAGATGCGTACCATCGAGACTCGGAACCAGTCGATGTACGAGGAGCACGCGCCGAATCGCCTCGTTCCTGACGAGACCACCTAGAGGACGTTCGATGGAACTGCTCGCGGACGAAAATGTCGAGACAGAGTGGATACAGGCCCTCTGCGACGACGGCCATGATGTCGTCCGCGTCGTCGACGTCGAGGATCTCGGGGTAAGCGCGTCTGATCCGGACGTCCTAGCCGTTGCAACCCGAAAGGACCGCGTTCTGCTGACAGCCGATCAGTCGGATTTCAGTAATCCACCGGCAGACGAGCATCCTGGTATCATCATTATCGCGGACGTGACCCGGACGGGCGGCGAAGTGAGACGTGCGGTTCGCCGAATCGAACGGTCAGTCTCCGACCTCTCCGATCACGTCGCGTACGTCAGCGACTGGCTGTGACCGTCTGCGGAGAAGACTCGTTATTCATCGACTGCCGCGTCCAGTTCGTCGACGTCGGGGCTCTCTTCGAGATCGGGATCGACATCCAGGAGCACGTCGCGCATCTCCTGCAGGATCGTCTCGGCTTCGAGCACGGGGAGGTCCTGCTCGCGCGCCGTGATACGGGCATTCATTCGGCCTTGGACGTAGTCACGGGCGTACTCAAGGACGGTCGCGAGGCCGCCGACGCCGTGCCGGTCGAGAAACAACTGAATGTTCTCGTTCGTCTCGCGTCGGGCGAGCGCGACGAACAGCGCCGGCGTAATCTGATAGGAGTCGTCGGTCTGGATGGTGAGGTCGATCTGGCGGGCCCGGTATCGATGCGGCTGGGTGTCCGTTACGCGCTCGAGGATGCCACTCTCGACGAGGTGTTTCACGTCCTCGTAGACGGTCGTCGTCGAACTATCGAGCCCTTCAGAGAGTTCCTCGACCGTCGGCGTATCGAGCGTGAGCACCCGGGCATAGATCTTCGCATACCGCTGGTTCGTCACGACATCGGAGATAGCGAGCATCGCATCGAGTGGATGTGAGTCCCGAGCAGCCTCCGACATGTATTTCGCTTTCCGTGGATTCTGTAAAACACTGTCGCCGGACTCCCTCGTCGAGAATTAATCGAGATCGTCGAGCTTCCGTTGGACACGGTCGTGGAGCCGCTGTGCACCGCTGTCTGAGAGATCGACCTCAGTGTCGACCTCGATGCCAGGAACGTCGACGATGTCCTCCAGCGCATCGCTAAGGGACTGTTGACCGTCTGCGAGGACACGCTCGTCCGGCTCCTCGACCTGCCGGTCATGTTCTTTCAGCGCGAGCTGGATCATCATCGCTGGTTTTCGAAGTAGCTCCCCAGCGGTCTCAATATACTCCTGATACGTATCCGACGCCAGCGAGCCCTCGTATGAATCGAGGAGTGCGATCAGCAGCGACAGCTGAATATTGTACACCGTCGGTCGGGACGGCGGCGAGGCGAGGGTCGTCGCCCGGTCGGCAGCGGCCTCGGCGTACCTCGCGGCCACGCCCCAGTACTGGTAGCACGTAGCCGCGTCGAACGGGAGTGTCTCGAAGTCGTAGGCGATGGCCCGGGTGCGGCGAATCGCCCGGTCGACGTCGACGAGTCGGTCGGTGACGTCGTCGTAGATCGCTTTCCACCACTCGTTGATCGGCACGCGGTCGTTTGCCCGCTCGTGAGTGGCGTCGGTCGCCCGGCCGTAGTGCCGGCGTGTGTAGCGCTTCCCCGTATCGGGAACGACGGTACCAGTCTCGGGGAAGTAGAGGATCGGCTTCGCCCACAGTGTCTGCGTCCCGCGGAAGTCGTAACCGGTCTCGAACCCGCCGTAAACGGTCAGGTCCGTCGAGTCCGAGTCGGCAACGCTCGTCACCCCGTCGGTATCGTCATCGAACTCCGTGTCCTCACCCCCAGAGACGGTGTGTTCGAGGCCCGGACAGACGACGAACATCTTGAGGAGGCCACCCCAATCCCGGTAGCTCGCCCAGCCGAACGCCTCAGTCTCACCGCGCTGCTGGAGCGCTCCGATAATGGGGAGATACGCCTCCTGTGGGTTGATGATCGAATATCGGTCCGAGGCGATCTGCCAGCGGAACTTGACGTCGTAGCCGAGGGCACACAGCGCCTTCCGACGCTCGTCGACGATGTCCTGGTGATCACGGATGCGAACTAGCGGGTCCGACGACGCCCTCGTCGCAAGATCGCCGAGTGAACACCCCGCAGCGTCCTCGAGCGCGTCGACATCCAATCCGTGAACGTCGCGAATTGCCTCGGTATCGACGGTTCCGTCCACGCAGACGAACTCGTTGGTCGCCCAGAGCTCTCCGGAATTGGCCTGCGGGAGCGTCGCGATGATGTCCTTCAGCGGCCGGGGATCGGGATCGAGACACCGAGCTTCCGATGAAACCGCATCGGGGTAGTCGCCCTGGTCGGCAGGAGTGAGGCCAGCAAAGGAGAGGGTCGTCTCACGGGCGAGCAGGTCTGCGACCGGAACAGTCCCCGCCATCGAGCGTGGCGCGTCGTCAGCGGTGGCTGTGTCTGGTTGTGTTGGTGTGGACATGATGATCGAAGGCGAACCGCGGCTCTCGATGAACGGAGAACTGAACTAGTCCGCCCCTCACCCGATTCAGGAACCTAAATCACCAAGGGCGAACAAGTCGCAGCTATCCAGAGGCGGTAATCGAAGGGTCATCCTCGGCCGTTTCCTCGTTCCTGTCATCCTCGTCGGTGTCCTCAATCACGAGCGTCTCCTGTTCGTCGTCGTATCGGGGAATGTACTCTTTTCCCCCGAACCACTGGACGAGCGTCCGTCGGAGATTCCGAATCGTCGTCGCCGTCGATTCCCCGACGTGGTCGACCGTCGTGAGCGAAGTCGCATAACAGGCCCAGGCGGCGAACTCGCCCATCGTCTCGAACTCCTCTCCAAGCGCTCGTTTGGCAGCCGACGAGGTGAGCCGTCCATGTGTCGAGAGCCACTGCTTAGAGAACGGCTCGGCCGCCGGGTCACGCTCGCCACGTCGGATCGCCTGGAGTCTGACCAGATTGCCGCGGACGTTTCCCTTCTTCCAGAGTACCTCGTCATACCGGCGGACCAGCGCGAGTTCCTCGGCGTAGGTGATCGTGTCCAAGTCGATGGTCTCGATCTCGACATCCGCAGGCTTTGGAGCGGTATTCTCCGGATAGTCCCGATGCAGGTACTGCTCTCGATAGCCCGACTCGCGGAGGTCCTGGAGACGAACCGACCATTCATCGCCCGTGAGTTCCCGGCGGATGAAGTTCTCGGCGAAGAGGTGGTAGTCGTCGACAGCGACTTCGAGTCCGAGTGTCGGCGCGAGCAGCGCGATGGCGAGCTGGCAGGCACGTTCAGGAGCTGCGTCTGGACCCCAATCGAAACCACCGGGCGACACTGGATGGACTGAGAGGTGCTTGTCGAGGAGATCGTCGCCGGCGTAGACGAGACAGCCCCCGAGGGTTCGCTCGCCTCGGTACCGCCGAGCGCGATTCGTCGACTGTGAGTAGCTGGTTTTCATACGCGATGGATGCCGAGAAGGGTGGTCATGTTTCGATCCGTGGGGCGAGCATCCGGATCATCGATCCGTCCCCGTCGCCGATGTCGTACGAGAGCATCGCCGGAAACTCGGTGCCGAAGTCGATCGTCACCGCAGTTCCGGTGGGGATCGTCCGGACGATCTTTTTCATGTAATCCAAGCTGAACAGCGAGGACGCCTCCGCGAGGGTGACCGCCTCCCAGTCGTCGGCGTCAATCCGGAAGTCGACGCTGTCCGTGTCCCCCTCGGCATCGATCCGGAACACTTCCTCGTCGGGATCCATCCGAAGGCCGACGTGGTCAGCGATCAGATCGGCTGCTTTCACCCCCTGGCGGAACGTGTCACGGTCGACGGTGACGCTCGCTGGTAGCTCCAGCTCGGGAAGCGTCGGTTCCGACCGAATCGTCGCCGGGTCCAGACAGGCCATCTGGAACTCGAGGCCAGTGACGGCCACGACCAGCTTCCGGCTCTCCGTGTCGAGGTGAAGTTGGACGAGGTCACCTTTGTTTGCGAGCGAGACCGCATCCCAGAGCCGGTCGAGGTCGATTCCGATGACGCCGGGAGTCGCCTCGTAGGACTCGAAGGTGCTCGCCGAGAGGTCGAGGTCGTCCATCGCGACGTTCGCAGGGTCGACCGCTCGGACGCGGATGCCCGATTCGTCGATCTTCACGCGAGCCTCGTCGACAGTCGCCCTGAGTGCCCGCAGAATGTTCTTGAGTGGCTCCGACTGGATCGCCGCCCGGAACGTCTCCGGCGGACCTGTGGAAGTCGGCTCGTCCGTCTCTTCGTGTTTGGACGGAGTGGGGGCTCCCTCGTCGGTCCATGCTTGGTCGGTCGTCGGTTCGTCTTGCTGGCTGGTCGCTGACGGCTCGACAGGGGAATCCTCGCTCTCGTCGGTGTCAGCGCTCTCTGGAGTTGCTTCTGTACTCATAGTTGGTGGTAAGAGCAGTCACTAGGAGTGGAGGATAAGAGTCTAATCGAAGATGCAGCAGATCGACTCTACCTCCCACTCAGTCCCTTACGGGATGATAAATCTCGACTATCGATCGCTAGCCCCGAGGTACGATCCACAAGGACAAAACAACGGGCCACCAAGGGTCACTGGAGCCGAACAGTAGCCCCGTCGCACTCGAGAATATGCTTGTCGACCAAGCGATCAATAGCATCGTCGACTGCGTGCTTCTGGTCGTCCGAGAGCATTCTCACATTCGAGAGGACATGCTCGCGGATTATCTCGACATC
>JBEPXB010000157.1:0-6435 GCA_041642135.1 Halobacteriales archaeon
CGTCGACGATCGCCCCTGCGACCGGCCCGGGATCCAGTTCGTCGGGCACCCGCGAGGGGTGTTTCCGTCGGAAGTAGTTCAGCAGGTTCGACACGTCGCGTTCGAGGAGTTCCTCGGCGTTCTCGTGGCTCGTCGGAACCGCCTGTGGCCAGTCGAACACCGTCACCCCCTCGGAGCTCACCGCGACGTTGTACTCGGACATGTCGGCGTGGACGTAGCCGCCCTCGTAGGCGCCCGCGACCTCCTCGAGCACGAGGTCGAGCACGGGGAGGACCTGCGCGGGGTCGAGTTTCGCCCGCGAGAGCTCGACCCCGTCCAGCTTCTCCATCAGGATCGCGTGACGATTCTGGTCGACCGGCCGCGGCACCCGGACGTCGGGATAGAGCGTCTCGAGGGCCTCGTACTCGCGCTCTGCTGCCTTCCGGGCGGTGTAGAACCAGGAGATGTGCCGGTTGTCGCTCGTGTAATCGCGTTCCTTCCGCACCTCGCGGAAGTTCGTGTACCCCTCGCGGTGGAACTTCAGCGCGAGCGGCTTGTACGAGCGGGCCTCGTAGACGTCGCTCTCCTTGCCCACGCCGAGTGGAGCGCCGACGCCGTCGATGCTGTCCCGCTCGGCGAACGTCCGGAGCGCCAGCGCGTCGTACCCCTCGAACGTCAGCCGGAACCCCGTGTACTGGATGGTCTTGCGCTCGATCAGCCCGCGGTCCTCGCAGCGGTCGAGCCGGTACTCGACCTCGTCGCCGTCCAGCCGGGAGAACTCGGGGAGTTTGCCCTCCGCGACCCACCGCGAGAAGCGCATCCCGTGTTCGAGCCCCGAGAGGAGGTAGAAGTCCCCCGACTCGAGTTCGGCCATCTCGCCGGCGACGTTCCGGACCATCACCGACGGATAGCGCGGCGATACGTAAAAACGGCGCGTGTCCGCGGTGGGCGGTCGATAAACCGTCCGTGACGATATCGAATCCGGTCCGTTCGTGACGATATCGGGTCCGGTGTGGGCGCAACGTGAAGTTATGCTCTCACGCGACGTACACGACCCATGGCCCGTACGTACACCATCGCCCTCGGCACCGTGGGCGGCCTCGTCGCCGCCGTCGGCGCCTGGAACCTGTACCAGCGCTACACGACCGAGGACGTCCCCTACACCGTCGTGGCCCGGGTCGGCGACGCCGAACTCCGGCGTTATTCACCTTCGCTCCTGGTCGAGACGGTCGCCGACTCCGAGCGCGAGGCGTTCGGGCGGCTGTTCCGGTACATCTCGGGGGCCAACGAGGGCGACGAGGTCCCGACGACCGCGCCCGTCGAGTCCGGGGACCGCGGCGAGTCGATCCCGATGACCGCGCCCGTCAAGGTCGGATCCGAGTCCAGGGGCGGGTCGATCCCGATGACCGCACCCGTCGAGACGGCCGACGGGTCCGACGGCGTCAGGATGGCGTTCTACCTCCCGCCGGCGTACGACCTCGACTCGGCGCCGACACCGACCGACCCCTCCGTCGACCTCGTGGCCGTCCCCGAGCGGACGCTCGCGGTCCGGCGGTTCTCCTGGCGGCCGACCGACGACCGCGTCGCCCGCGAGACCGACCGACTGCTGGAGACGCTCGAACGCGCCGACGTCCCGACTACTGGCGACCCGTTCTTCATGGGCTACGACGCGCCCTGGACGCTGCCGTTCCTCCGGCGCAACGAGGTGGCCGTCGAGGTCGAGTCGGTCCCCGAACGCGCTCGCCGGGCTAGATAACAAACGTCTTTGGATCTCGGGGGTTGAATCGTGAACTATCCATGAGCCTGGACTCCCTCGCGCCCCGGAGACGGCGGAACCCAAGCTGGGACGGAACCGGTCCCGGTCGCCCTCCACGTCTACCTCCCGGACGGGGACGATGACTGCCCCCGACGACGCGCTGCGGTCGGTCCGCGTCCTGCTCGTCGGGACGACCCGGTGGGTCGAGCCGTTCGAGGCGGCGCTCGAGACGCGCACCGGCGCCTCCGTCCGAACGATCGGGACCGCGTCGGAAGCGCTCGACGCCGTCCGCGACGGTGCGACCGACTGCGTCGTCAGCGAGCACGCGCTCGACGGGTCGACGGGCGTCGAACTCCTCGAGCGGGTCCGGGCCGTCTCCTCGGTCCTCCCGTTCGTCCTGGCCACCGGATCCGGGAGCGAGACCGTCGCGAGCGAGGCCGTCCGCGCCGGCGCGACCGACTACGTGCGGATCGAGGCGCCGGTCGAGCGAGCCGTCGAGACGCTGCTGGAGCGGACCGCCGGCGCCGTGCGGTCGGCCGAGCGGGCCGCGACCCGGGCCGAACGGGCCGAGCAGTTCGACGCGACCTTCCACGACACGCGAACGGCCACGTGGGTGCTCGACCCCGACGGCTCGCTCGTCCGGGCGAATCGGGCGGCCCTCGAGATGATAGACGAGGGCATCGAGGCCGTCCGCGGGGAGCCGTACTGGACACTCCCGTGGTGGTCGGGGGAGGACGGGACGCGCTCCGACGTGCGGCGGATCGTCGAGACGGCGCTCGAGGAAGGGGACGGGAACGCCGTCGTCACGGGGCCGCCGGACGAGGCGTCCGCCCGCATCGTCGACCTCTCGGTCCGTCTGGTCGAGGACGAGCGCGGCGAGCCGGCCTCCGTCGTCGTCGAGGGCGTGGACGTCACCGAGCGCGTCGACCTCGAGCGGGACCTCCGGCGTTCCGAGGAGCTCCACCGGGTTACGCTCAACAACATGACCGACACCGTCCTCATCACCGACGAGGACGGTGCGTACACGTACGTCTGCCCGAACGTCCACTTCATCTTCGGCTACACGGACGAGGAGATCCGCGAGATGGGGACCATCGAGGACCTCCTGGGCGAGGACCTCTTCGACCGCGAGCGCCTCGCGGCGGAGGGCGTGCTGAAGAACATCGAGTGTACGGCGACCGACAAGGCCGGCCGCGAACACACGCTGCTGGTCAACGTCCGGGAGGTCTCGATCCAGGGCGGAACGCTCCTGTACAGCTGCCGTGACATCACGAAGCGCAAGCAGCGCGAGGAGGCGCTCGCGACCCTCCAGGGGACGGCCCGGGAGTTCCTGTACGCGGAGACCCACCAGGAGATCGCCCAGCACGTCGTCGAGGACACGCGGGGTGTACTCGACCTCGACGCGAGCGCGGTCTACCTCTTCGACGCCGACGACAACGACCTCCAGCCCGCCGCGCACTCGCCGGCGATGGCAGAGCTGAACGGCCCCCTCCCGACGGTCCGCGCCGACGGGGAGACGCTCCCGAGCTACAGTTTCGTGGAGGACGAGCCGCTGTTCTTCGACGACGTCCACGACGTCGACCGGCTGGCGAACCGGGCGACCGACCTCCGGAGCGCCTGCTACATCCCGCTGGGGAACCACGGCGTGTTCGTCGCCGGCTCCGCCGAGGTCGGCGCCTTCGACGACGTGACCCGGGAGCTCGCCGACCTGCTCGCGGCGACGGCCGAGGCGGCGCTCGACCGCGTCACCCGGGAGTCCCGGCTCCGCGAACAGGACCGGACGCTCCAGCGCCGGAACCAACAGCTCACCGCCCTGAACCGCATCAACGAGACCATCCGGGAGATCGATCAGGCGCTCGTCCGGGTCGAGACCCGGGGGGAGATCGACCACGCCGTCTGCGAGCTGCTGACCGCCGACGACCGGTTCGACTTCGCCTGGATCGGGTCCGTCGACCCGACGGCCGAGACGGTCGAACCACGGGCGTGGGCCGGCGCCGAGCGGGGCTACCTGGACAGCCTGTCGTTCCCCGTCCGGGCGTCGGAGGTGGAGCCGGCGGGCCGGGCCGCGGCGACCGGGGAGGTGACGGGGGTCGCCAACGTCGCCGCCCGCCTCCGCGAGGAGGCCTGGCGGAAGGACGCCCTCTCCCGGGACTACCTGTCCGTGCTGAGCATCCCCCTCGTGTACAACGACCTCTCGCACGGTGTTCTCACGGTCTACGCGGGCTCCCGCGACGCGTTCGAGGGCACCGCGCGGGCGGTGCTGGCCGAACTCGGCGAGACCATCGCCGCCGCCAGCAGCGCCATCGAGCGCAAGAACGCCCTGCTCACCACGTCGGTGACACGGGTGGAGTTCGACGTCGACGACCCGACGTTCGTTCTCTCGCGGCTCGCCCGCGAGGCCGGGTGTACGCTGTCGTACCGCGGCGGGGTCCAGCAGACCGCCGAGGGGAGCTACGTCTTCGTCACGGTCGAGGACGGCGTCGAGCGCGTCGAGCGGGCGGCGGCCGACCTCGTCGCCGTCGAGGAGGTCCGGCGGATCAGCACCGACGGCTCCGGCGGGGTCCTCCGGATCGGGCTCTCACAGCCGTTCCTCGCGCTGGAACTGGCCGACCACGGCGCCGTGCTCCGGCGGGCCTCCGCCGACCCGGCGTCGACGACGCTCGTCATCGACGTCCCCGAGAGCATCGACGTGCGGCCCATCACCCGGCTCGTCCGCGAGTCGTTCGCCGACGTCGAACTCCGGGCGAAGGGGACGCTCGACCGGGCGTCCGACCGCGACGTCCGCTCGGCGTTCCTCGACCGGCTGACCGACCGCCAGCTCGAGGTGATCCAGACCGCCTACTACAGCGGCTTCTTCGAGTCGCCACGCGAGAGCACCGGCGAGGACGTGGCGGCGACGCTCGGGATCTCCCCGGCGGCCTTCTACCAGCACGCCCGGACCGTCCAGCGGAAGCTGTTCTCGGTGGTGTTCGACGAGCGGAGCCGCCCCCTCGCCGCCTCCTCTGGAAATGGGGGTTGAATAACAAACCCCTCCTCGAATCGGTCGTTCTCTGACTAGCCACTGGATATTCCCTTATACACTTATTACTCCACGTCGTGGCGTCCCCGGGTCCGGTCCCGGCTCGCCCGAACACACAATGAGAGACGTATACACAGAGCCCGGAGAGGAGCGCCCGTACGAGTGTTTCCAGTGTGGAGCCGTCGTCGTCGCGGAGACCGACCCCGGTCGGTGTCCCGACTGCAGCGGGCCGATGCGGAACCGGCGGATGCCGATCGAGTGACGATGGCATCGAAGACGGGATCCGGCTCCGACGGGGCGGGGACCGCGGGATCGTCTGCCGAGACGGAGTCGGCGCTCGAGACGGCCCGCCGGCAGCTCGGACGGGCCGCTGCCCACCTCGACATCGACCCGAACATCGTCGAACGGCTCAGACACCCCAAGGGGGTCCACGAGGTGACGGTCCCGGTCGAACGCGACGACGGCTCCGTCGAGGTGTTCACCGGCTACCGCGCCCAGCACGACAGCGTCCGCGGCCCGTACAAGGGCGGGCTCCGGTACCACCCGGAGGTGACCCGCGACGAGTGTGTCGGGCTCGCGATGTGGATGACCTGGAAGTGTGCGGTCATGGACCTGCCCTTCGGCGGCGCGAAGGGCGGCGTCGCGGTCGACCCGAAGGGGTTGAGCGACGACGAGACCGAACGGCTCACGCGCCGGTTCGCCGGGGAGATACGGGACGTCATCGGCCCGACCGTGGACATCCCCGCGCCCGACATGGGGACCGACCCGCAGACGATGGCGTGGCTGATGGACGCCTACTCGATGCAGGAGGGCGAGACCGTCCCGGGGGTCGTGACCGGGAAGCCGCCGGTGATCGGCGGGAGCGAGGGCCGGGACGCCGCCCCCGGCCGGAGCGTCGCCATCGTCACCCGCGAGGCCCTCGACTACTACGGGACGGACATCGAGGGGGCGTCGGTCGCGATCCAGGGGTACGGCAGCGTGGGCGCGAACGCCGCCCGCCTGCTCGACGACTGGGGGGCCGACGTCGTCGCCGTAAGCGACGTCAACGGCGGCGTCTTCGACCCCGACGGGCTCGACACCCGCTCGATCCCCTCGCACGACGAGGAGCCCGAGGGGGTCCGGCGACACGACGCCCCGGGGACCGTCAGCAACGAGGCGCTGCTCGAACTCGACGTCGACGTGCTGATCCCGGCGGCCGTGGGGAACGTCCTGACGGCCGCGAACGCCGACGCGGTCGCGGCGGACCTCGTCGTCGAGGGTGCGAACGGCCCGACGACCAGCGCCGCCGACGCGGTGTTCGAAGAGCGGGGCCTCCCGGTCGTCCCGGACATCCTCGCGAACGCCGGCGGCGTCACGGTGAGCTACTTCGAGTGGCTACAGGACATCAACCGCCGGGCGTGGTCCCTGGAGCGGGTCCACGAGGAGCTCGAGGCCGAGATGCTGGCCGCGTGGGCCGACGTCCGCGACGAGTTCGAGGCCAGGGACGTCCCCTGGCGGGACGCCGCGTACATCGTGGCGCTCTCCCGGGTCGCCCGGGCACACGATGCCCGGGGGCTGTGGCCCTGAGCCGACGTCTCCCGGGCGGCCCCGGAACGTTCCCCGGTTCGGGTACCGCGGGACGCGATCGGGAAACACTCCGACGAGAGCGGCTCTAACCGTGCGATCCGGAGGGGATGTGGAG
>JBEPXB010000158.1:0-6407 GCA_041642135.1 Halobacteriales archaeon
CGTCGGCGCACAGTACATCGCGGTTCTGGAGGACGCGCCGTTCCTGATGCGTGCGCTCTCGGACACCCGCGAGGCCATCCTGGGCGACGACTGATAGGGACGGTTGTAACGATTTACCGGTGATCGCCGATCCCGTCCGAGCGATCACCGGTAAAAGACTACAACCGTCCCTATGAGGAGTCCCGCCGGCTGTTCGGACGCTACTCGTAGGTCCGCCCGCCGTGGGCGTTGTCCTCGATGTAGTCCCAGTCGTACTCGACGCCGAGGCCCGGCCCGTCCGGAACGCCGACCGTCCCGTCGTCGTCGATGCTGTCGAGCTGGTCGTCGTAGTCGTTCAGGTAGACGGGCGGCGTCGTGTTCGCGGTGTCCGGATGGACGAGTGCCATCTCGTAGTAGTTGGTGTTCCGTATCCCCGCCATGCAGTGGCGCTGTGCGGGTCCAGGAGCGTGGAGTTCGACGTCGAGGCCGAACCCCTCGGCCACGCGGGCACGCTTGATCGCGCCGGTGATGCCGGCGTCGTACTCCGGGTCCGCGCGGAGGAAGTCCGTCGACTCCGTGGCGGCGAAGTCGGTGAACGGTTCGAGCCCGCGGACGTGTTCGGTTTGGAGGATCGAGGTATCGAGTTTCTGTCTGAGCTTGCGGTGGGCGTGCTGGGAGATGCCCGCGTCGCGGAACGGGTCCTCGTACCAGAAGAAACCCTGCTCGTCACACGCGCGGCCGACCGCGAGCGCGTCCGCGAAGGTCTCCAGCTGGCAGGCCGGGTCGAGCATCAGGTCCATCTCGTCGCCCACCCGCTCGCCCACCGCGTGGACGGTGTCGATCACCCCGTCGGTGTCCCGCCAGTCGCCGTCCCAGACGTGGATCTTGAACCCGGGGTAGCCCATCTCCAGACAGTCCTCGGCGAAGTCGGCGTAGTCTTCGGGCGTCTCGAGGCCGCCGTGGTGGTCGCCGCCGAGCGTCGAGGCGTACGTCGGCAGCCGCTCGCGATACGTTCCCAGGAGTTCGTGGATCGGCGCGTCGTAGTACTTCCCGGCGAGGTCCCACAGCGCGATGTCGATGGGACCCATCCCCATGCGGTCGTACTTGCGCAGGGCGCGCTTCATCTCCGACCAGTGGCGCTCCCGGTCCAGGGGATCCTTCCCGACGAGGTAGTCCGCGACCATGTGTATCTCGGCGAACGCGGGGGAGTTCCCGCCGACGTACTCGCCGGTGATCCCCTCGTCGGTGTGGATCTGCAGTCCGAACAGCCGCCGTTCGGCGGTCTCGCCGGGGTCGTACGCGAGGCTGAAGCCGTTCGGGGCCGGCCCCATGTCCTCCAGGGGGTAGCCGAACTCGGTGCTCTCGATGCGCGTGATCGTCGGCGCCATGGCGGGTCGACCGACGGTCGGGGGGAGGAAATAGGTTCGCCGGGATGCTCCGTCATCGCCTCGGTCGAAGCCCCCGACGGTCACTCGCGGTCGAGCCAGAAGTCGAACGACCGCCCCGGAGCGAAGGCGTCGACGCCGACCGCGCGCTCGTCGCCCCTGTTCTCGGCCCGGTGTGGCTCGTCGGACTCGATGAGCACCGAGTCGTACGGGCCGAGCGTCACCTCCTCGTCCTCGAAGACGAGGGTCAGTTCGCCCTCGGTGACGAGACAGACCTGCTCGTTCTCGTGGTGGTGCATCGGCGAGGCGTGTCCCGGGGGCTTCTCGAACCACTCGAAGCTGAACCGGTCGCTCCCGGCCATCGCGACCCGTCGCCAGCCCTCCTCGGGCTCGTACGTCTCCGCCTCGTCGAACGGCACTGGCTGCATGACGTCCGGAACGGGGGCCCGCGAGGACAAGAGCGTGTACGTTCCCGGCCGCTGTGACCGCCCCCGGTGCGGCCGAGCCCTCGACCGGGTGGTCACCGCTCCGAGGGCCTACAGGTTCGACTCGCCGTCGCCGCCGTCGATGACGATCGACTGGCCATTGATGAAGCCCGCCCGGGGCGAGCAGAGGAACGCGACGGTGTCGCCGAGCTCGATCGGGTCGCCGATCCGGCCGACCGGGATCTCCTCGGCCCAGTCCGCCAGCCCCTCCTCGTAGGAGTCGTACTCGCCGCGCTCGACCGACTGCTCGACGAGGTCCTCGATCCGGGGCGTCTCGTGGGTCCCCGGGAGGACCGCGTTGACCCGGACGTCGGGGGCGAACTCCTTCGAGAGGGTCTTCTCGAGGCCGATGACGCTCATCCGGACCGAGTTCGAGAGCACGAGCGAGTCGATCGCCTCCTTCACCGACCGCGAAGTGATGTTCACGATCGAGCCGCCGTCGCCCTCGCGGAGGTGGGGTTCGGCCTCGCGCGCCAGCCGGACGACGCTCATCACGAGCAGGTCGTAGGCGTCGTACCAGTCCTCGTCGGTCGTCTCGAGGAACGGTCCCGACGGCGGGCCGCCCGCGCTCGTGACGAGGTGGTCGAGTCCGCCGAACGCCTCGACGGTCGCCTCGACCAGCCGCTCGATGTCCTCGGGCTCTGTCAGGTCCCCCGGGACGGTCACGACCTCGCCGGTCGCCGCCTCGCGTACCTCCTCGGCCGCCGATTCGAGGCGGTCCTCGTCACGGCCGTTTATTACGACGTTCGCTCCTTCCCGTGCGAGCGCCGTCGCCGAGGCCTTCCCGAGGCCGCTGCTCGATGCCGTCACCAGTGCCGAATCGCCCGCTATCTCCAGGTCCATGGCGTGGGGGCCTGCGCGACCGACGGTAAAAAGGGTTGACGTCGGGAGATCCGGATCGACCCGTTCATTCCACGGGCTCGAACCGCGCCTCGCCCTCCTCGAAGACGAGACGCGACCGGCCGACCACCTCGACGTGTTCCGGCGGGTCGCGTGCCAGCGCGGGCGAGACGCGGAACTCCGACAGGTGTCCGGTGTCCCGGATCCAGGCGATCCGGGTCGTCTCGGGGTCGTACGGGCCGACGCCGGAGACGGCCGCCCGGAGCGCGAGTTCGTCCGTCGGGAGCGCGACCGGGAGCCGCGCCTTCGAGAACGACGAACTGGTCAGCGCGTTCGCGTACACCTGATCGAGGTCGAGTTCCTCCACGACGTCGACGGTGGTGAGGTCCGCGAGGCCGATCCCCTGTCCGTTGCCGTGGGTGGCCTCCGTCAGCCCGAGGACGAGGATCCGCTTGATCCGGGGGCTCTCGGGCTCTTCGGCGTTGAGCACCTGGTATCGGCCGATGACGTTGGTGTCCATCCCTGCCCCCGAGACGTCCTTGCCGATCTCCTCGACGACGAGCACGTCGAGGTCCTCGTAGGGGAGCGTCGGCATGTACTCGTAGGCCCGTTCGAGCAGGTCGGCCTCGGCGTCGGGGAGGTCGCTCGCGGGGATGCCCTCGACCTCGGCGGTCCGGTCCTCGAAGTTCTCGACGATGGCGACACCGCCGAGCAGGGCCGTCTCCTCGCGGATCACCTCGAACGCGGCCTCGATAACGGGGACGTACCCGTCGACGAGCGCCCGCTCGTGGACCGCGCTCGCGCCGACCTGTTTCCCGAAGCCGATGGCGGCCATCTTGGTGAGCCCGCTCTCGAACCGGCCGGTGAAGTTGGTATGGGCCTTCACGCGGTTGGTCACCATCGCGGCGTCGGCCTCCAGAGCTGCGACCGAGAAGTGGACCGGCTGGCCCAGTGCCGACTCGCCGAGAACGACCGTCTCCATCCGCGGGTCGATCCGACAGCCCAGCGACTCCTCGGTGATGCCCATCGCGGCGAGTACCTCGCGCTGGCCCTCGGCGGTCGCCCCGCCGTGGCTACCCATCGCCGGAACCAGGACCGGGTCGAGTTCGTGCGCCCGGAGCCGCTCGACGACGGCCTCGACGACGGCCACGAGGTCGGTGATGCCGCGGCTCCCGACACCGACCGCGACGGTCGATCCGGGTGGAAGGTCCTCGACCGCCAGCGCGTCGACCGCCTCGAGGGTCGCGCCGTGTACGTCGTCGAGTTCGGGCGTCGGTGGGTCGTAGCGGACCTCGTGGAAGGTCGGTAGCTCGACGGGGTCGAGCACCGCCGAGACCGTCGCTTCGTCGGGGAACTCCATGTCCGGCTCTCGCCGGTGAGACGCATAAACCCAGCGCGACCTGCGGTTCCCGCCTTCCCGATTCCGACCGGGGCCACACACCCGGTCCCGGCTATAAGACCCCCGGGAGCGAACCGCCGCGCACATGTCGACTCGAGACGGCGGTGCGGACCGAGAGGGGACCGACCCGGACGTGCTCGTGCTCCGGCGGGGGGCCCACGGGATGTCGAGCGAGCGGTACGCCGAGGAGCTCCGGGAACGGCTCCCCGACCACGAGGTAGTGAGGGCCCGGACGCCCGCCGAGGAGCGCGAGTTCATCGCGAACGTGCCGGTGGCGACCGGCCACGCGCTCGACGCGGAGCTACTCGAACACGCCGAGGATCTCCGGCTGTTCGCGTGTGCGGCGGCCGGAGTCGGTCGACTCCCGCTCGACGCGCTCGAGGAGCGGGGTGTCGCGGTGACGAACGCATCGGGGGTCCACGGGCCGAACATCGCCGAGCAGGTGATCGGGTCGATACTCCTGTTCAGCCGGAACCTCCACGAGGGGATCCGCCGGAGCGAGCGCGCCGAGTGGCGCCACTACCAGGCCCACCACACCGAACTCGCGGACTCGACGGTGACCGTCGTCGGTCTCGGTGCCATCGGGGAAGCCATCGTCGACCGGCTGCGCCCGTTCGGGTGCCGGATCCTCGGCGTCCGGTACACCCCCGAGAAGGGCGGGCCGACGGACGAGGTGTTCGGCTTCGACGAGGTCTCGTTCCACGAGGCGCTCGCGGAGACGGACTACCTCGTGCTCGCGTGTCCGCTGACGGAGACGACCCGCGGGCTCGTCGACGCGGCGGCGCTCGAGACGCTCTCGCCGGAGTCGGTCGTCGTCAACATCGGTCGGGGCCCGATAATCGACACCGACGCACTCCTCGACGCGGTCGAGGGCAACGCGATCCGGGGCGCGGCGCTCGACGTGACCGACCCCGAGCCGCTCCCTGCCGACCACGACCTCTGGGGGATGGAGAACGTGATCGTCACGCCGCACAACTCCGGGCACACCGAACAGTACTACCCGCGGCTGGCGGAGATCGTCGCCGGGAACGTGAAACGAGTGGAGGAAACCGGGAGCTACGGGGACCTCGAGAACCGGGTCCGCTGAGCCGGCGCACACCCCGTCGAGGGGCCTCGATACCGGGTCGAAGTCCGACTACGCCGGCGTCCCGGGTCGACGGACCGGTCGGACGAGCCCTGCAAGGTTTATACCTGCGAGAGCACCTATCGTGTGGTATGGCTCACGGCCCGGAAGCGGTCCACGAACTCGTCGAGGAGTCGGGGTGGTCGTACCCGGTTTCCGCCCGGCGCCTCGAGCGCGAGCACGCCCTCGCGAACGTCCAGCTCGACGAACGGGGGAACTCGGCGATGCTCTCGGAGGTGTTCGCGCGCGGCGACTTCGACACGTTCGAGAGCCGGGCCGACCTGGAGGAGAAGGTCGGGGCGGCGATAGAGGCCGAACTCGCGTCCCGCGACACGGGGCTGTTCGCCCGTATCAAGCGGGCGTTCATCCGCCGCTGACCGATGAACAAGCTCCGGGGGCTCTCGCTCGGCGGCGGCGCGCTCCTCCTGCTCGCGAGCCTCTGGGCCGCCCTCCGGTACCCCGGGTGGCGGCCGTTCGCGACCGCCGCGCTGCTCGCTCTCGCCGTCGCGGTCCTCCCGCCGGCCCTGGCGTACGGGAAACTCGGGGCGCGTCGCGGCTGGCGTGTGCTCCGCGGCATCCGGGCCGACGGACCGCTCCGCGACGCCTCGTACGTCTCCGATGCCCCCATTGAGGACCCGGGCGCCGAGCTCTCGGCCATCGCCGACTCGGTCCGCGACGCGGACGGCTTCGACGGGGTCCGCCGCGAGGAGTTCGACGACCGCGAGGGACTCGTCGTGACCCACGCGGGCTTTCACAGCTCGTTCGTCCAGCTCACCCGCCGGGGACACCTCATCGTGACCGGCGCCTCTGGGCGAACCCGTCGACTGGTCGACCTCATCGAGTCCGCCCGGCCGCACTCGCTGACCGACCGGACGAACAACCCCCTGCGCCGCCCGGACCGGATCCGGGGTGCCCCGCGGGTGTTCCTCGCGGTGTTCCTGGTCGCGCTCCTCGTCCTCGGCGCGGGGGCGATCTCGAACGGGGCGTACCCGACCGATGTCTACACCTCGGGGGAGAAGGCCGTGTTCGTCGCCATCGACGCCCGGGCCGACTTCGTCCCCGGAGTCTCGCCGGCCGACGCGAGCCTCTCGAAGGCCGCGTTAGTCGTCTCCTCGCTCGAGGAGGAGGCCGTCGAGGTCCGGTGGGAGGCGAACAGCACCGCCCGGATAGCCGAACACGGCCGACAGTCCCTCCGG
>JBEPXB010000159.1:0-6396 GCA_041642135.1 Halobacteriales archaeon
CCGCCGAAACCACGGTAACGTTTGACATACTTCCGTCCAACGGGTACAGGTGTTCTCCGCGACGGACAGCGGGAACCGACTCCGTATCGTGCGAAACGGTGGAGGAGACGTACCAATACAAACGGACGTCCAGACACCGACGGACGGTGCGGAACGATGACGGTCGAGATACGAACGTACGGGGGCTTGATGCGGATCGTCGGGAGGAAACGCGTGGAGTGGGACGTCGGTTCGGGAGCGACCGTCGGTGAGGTCCTGTCCGAGTTCCCGGGAGTACGGCATCGACGAGTCGGACGTGCTCGTGATGAAGAGCGGGACCCACGTCAGATTCATCGAGGGGGAAGCGACGCCGGTTGAGGACGGCGGCAGCCTCAGCTTCTCGTGAACAGACACCGGGACCTCCCCGGTCGACCCCGACCCGTCTACCGACTCATACGGTCGTGCGTACCGATGTACCGGCGATCACCCGGACGGGGTCGGTTAGGGCCGGTCAAAGACGACGCACGACCGTATCACTCCAGCGCGTCCTCGACGATCCGGAGCGCGTCGGGGCCGTCGCGGCGGTTCACTGCCACCAGGAGGACACCGTCGGTTGCGCCCGCCGCACCGACCGCCACTCCCTCGGCGTCGAGACGGGCGAGGACGTACCCGAGCGTCCGGGGGGCGACGCCGTCGCCCGTCGCGGTGATACCAGTCAGATCGCCGTCGCCCGGAGCGAGCAGCGTGTCCGCGACCCGGAGCAGCGCCTCCTCGGGGTCGTCGGTCGGGCCGAGCCCCGAGCGCATGTTCACCCGCGTCCGTCCCTCCGGAGCCGGTCGCTCGTACTCGGGGAGGTCCTCGGCGTAGCGTCGGAGCGCGGCGGCGACGGCCTCCTCGTCACCGATGTCGAGGAAGCGCGCGGCGGCGGTGTAGTTCACACAGCCCGCGCGGAGCGCGTCGCGGAGGAACGGGTTCGCGCGGACGGCCCGGCGGGTGTCGGCGGCGACGGTCATGTGCGTGAGCGGGGCACGAACTCTCGAAAACCCATCGGTGACGGCGAGAGGGGGCGGCCGATGAGAAGGTTCGAGCAGGTCTATACAGGTCGGGGATACCACCTCGAAAGCCCCGGACGAAGGCCATAAGGAGAGCAGAACCCTACTCGAAAACATGGCTGGACAGGCACTCCTCGTCGTCGCGCACGGGTCACACCTCAACCCCGAGTCGTCGACGCCGACGTACCGCCACGCCGATACGATCCGGGACTCGGGCGCGTTCGACGAGGTCGTCACGGCGTTCTGGAAGGAGGAGCCCTCGTTCCGCGAGGCGCTCCGGACCATCGACGCCGAGGAGGTGTACGTCGTCCCGATGTTCGTCTCGGAGGGGTACTTCACCGAACAGGTCATCCCCCGCGAACTCCGTCTGGAGGAGTGGGACGTCGAGGAGTGGGACTCGGACGGGACATCCGCCTCGCACGCCACGCTCCGCGCGACGGACGTCGAAAAGACGGTCCATTACTGCGGGCCCGTGGGGACCCACGATGCGATGACCGACGTCATCGTCCGGCGGGCCGAGACGGTGACCGGTGACCCCGACGTCGGCCCGGGGTTCGGCCTCGCCGTCGTCGGACACGGCACGGAGCGCAACGAGAACTCCGCGAAGGCCATCCAGTACCACGCCGACCGGATCCGCGAGTCGGGCCGGTTCGACGAGGTGATGGCCGTCTTCATGGACGAGGACCCGGAGGTGGATGACGTGGCTACCCTGTTCTCGACGGATGACGTCGTCGTCGTCCCGCTGTTCATCGCCGACGGCTTCCACACTCAGGAGGACATCCCGGAGGACATGGGACTCACGGACGACTACCGCGAGGGGTACGACGTCCCCGCGGAGGTGGGCGACCGCCGGATCTGGTACGCCGGGGCCGTCGGGACCGAGCCGCTGATGGCAGACGTGGTTCTGGAGCGGGTGGCCGAGGCGGGCGCGGACGTCGGCGAGGCCATCGAGCGAGTCAGGGAACGAACGCGGGTGGCGAGCGCGGACGACTGACCGGCTACGCTCCGAGCACCGACGCCGCTATGCCCGCCGGGCGCCTCCCGGAACCGATGACCACCACTCGCAAGCACCACTTCTCATCGGGACCGGGATTCGGCGACCCGTACGCGGGGTTCACGCTCGAACTCGATCCCGGCGGAAACCGCGACCCGTTCCGGGTCGACCCGACCGACTCGCACGCGCTCGCCGACCTGCTGGACCACGAACACTACACGCCCGACGACGTCGACGCGGACGCTCTCCTCGACGTGGGGCTCGGCTATCTCGCCATCGAGGAGTACGAGTCGGCCGTCGATGCGTTCGCACGGGTGGCGTGGTTCGCTCCGGAGAGCCGCGCCGCCGTCGAGGCGTGGGTGAACCGGGGGGTCGCCCACGGGCAGATCGGCGAGTACGACGAGGCCATCGGCGCCTACCGGGAGGCGCTCTCGCTCGACCCCGATCCGGGAGTGGCGGCCGTCGCGGAGACGAACCTCGCGTACGCGCTCTGGGAGTCCGGGGACTCCTCGAACCCGCTGGAGCACGCGGAGCGAGCGGTCGAACTCGACCCCAGACTGGCCGACGCGTGGTACAACCTCGGGTTCCTCTACAACGAGCGGGGGCTGGCCGAGGATGCCGTCCGGGCGCTCGAGACCGCCGAACGATTCGGCTTCGACCGGACGCTCGTCCGCGAGGAGGTCGAACACGCCCGGGAGCGACTCGGGGAGTACGACGTGGTCGAGGCAGACGAGTTGGTCGAGGCAGGTGAGACGGACACGGACGCCGGTGTCCGCGAGGGACCCGAGCGGGAGGCGGTCGAGGCCGATCCCGTAGAAGTGGAGGCGGTCGGCGACGGTTCGGCGAGGCGGGAACGGCTCGGCGCCTGATACCGGCCGCGGGCGCCGAAGGGACCGCGTTTATCAGGGTACGGCGCCGAGACGGGGTATGCACACGGACCAGCTCTCGGCGCTCCTGGGAGCGGCCGGATCGGGGGTGGAACTCGATGGCCTTCGCGTCGCGCGCGAGACGGACGGGTACGTCTTCGAGACGCCCGACGCGCGCCGCGAGGGACTGACCGAGGAGGAGTTCCGGGCCGTCTGCGAGGAGAACCCGTGGTGGGTCTCGAACTGGCACTACTGGACCACGGGCGGGTGGGGCGGGGCCGACCGGGCGTTCCTCCGGTGGGTCGAGGCGGCCGACGAACGGACGGTCCCCGAGCGGTACCAGGCGCTCGCGGACGGGGTCTCGCGGACCTGGGGCGAACTCTCGGTGGAGGCCGAACTCGGTGAGGACGGGACGCGGCGCTACCACCTCCGGAACGTCGACGACGCCGACGCCGACCTCGCGGCCCTGGATGTCCACGCCGACCCCCGGGAGGCACGCGGGATCGTCAAGTTCGACGACCGGGGTCGCTACCGTCCGCTGAAGACCGCGCCCACACTCCCGACGGGGTGGGCGTTCGCCGACCTCGACGGCGCGGCGCTGACCGACGCGGTCGAGTACGTCTACCCGGCGACCATCGCCAACTGGCACCTCGAACGGGCGGGCGAACTCGACGTGACCCACTGGCACGAGACGGTCGAGCGACAGACCGGCATCTACGGCGTCGTGAAGACCTGGGACCGCGGGGAGGGCCACGAGCACGTGAACTGGGTCGCGGAGGCCTGCTGTGACGACTCCCAGTGTCTCAAGCGACGGGAGTGGGACTACGACGGGGAGACGCCGCTCGACGTGGACGGCGGCGACGGCGTCTTCCCCTGTCGGGAGCCCTGTTCGCTGGTCATCGCCGCCTCGCGCAAGTGGACCCGCATCGAGGCCGAGGACGAACGGACCTACGAGTTCACCCTGACGCCGAGCGAGAAGGAGCAGGTCGAGGCGATCGTCGACGCGGTCGCCGACGGCCGCGCGGGCGAGATACGCGAGGCCGACACCAAGGAGCCCGCCAACCGCTACCGGGCGCGGTTCCTCCGGGCCAAGCGGTTCGACGAGGACGGGAATTTCTGTGGCGTGCCGACCGACGGCGAGGACGACGAGAACGGCGATTCGCCCGACGCGAACGAGGAAGCAGAGGACGAGGAACACGACGAGTAGCGTCCGACGGCCCGCGAGCGAGTGTTATCCGACTCGGTCGGCGAGGCGAGGAAAAGCGACGGCTCACCGAACAGAGAAAGCGACGGCCCACCGAACAACCCGAAGAGGCTAGTCCGCTCTACCGCGAGCGAGGACGAAACCCGAGCGAGCGGCCTTTTTACCCATGTTTTTGCGCCGAGTGGTGCGTGGCGCAGGCGCGCATCCGAGGCGGAAAAAGACGGTCTAGAAGATGGAGGCTTCCTGGTAGACTGAGATGCCGTCGCTCGTGATCTCGTAGGGTTTGGTCTCCCGGGAGTGGTTGGCGTTCCGTATCTTCTGTATCTCGACGGCGAGGCGCGTCTCGCGGAACTCCGTGCGGACGTACTGGAGGATGAACACGCCGTCGGTGAGGTACTCGATGATGCCGTGCCTGGAGGCGTAGGGACTGGACTCGCTGGCCTCGGAGGTGAGCATCGTCGTGACGCCGGCTTCTTTCAGCGACTTCGTGAAGTCGAAGATCTCCGTCCGGCGCTGGGCCTGCTGGTCGTACATCATCTCGAGCAGCGAGACGGAGTCGAGGACGAGCCGTTCGGCGTCGAACTCGCGGACGAGCCGCGGCAGGTCGGTGCGGATGGAGGCCAGCGAGTTGGCCATCTCGATGGGGTCGAGGTCGACGACCGCGAGCGACTCCTCCTCGACGTACTCCTCGAACGGCCAGCCCTTCTCCTCGGCCGCCTGCAGGACGGCCTCGCGGTCCTCCTCCAGGGTGATGAACACGCCCTTCTCGCCGTTCTCGAGCCCCTCGCGGAGGAACTGGAGCCCGAACGTCGTCTTGCCGGTCCCCGCGGCCCCGACGGTCACGAGCAGCGACCGCTCGGGGACGCCCCCCTGGATCATCTCGTCGAGTCCCTCGATACCGAGGTCGATGCGCGGGATGTTCGAGTCCAGTTCCTCCTCGAACTCCGTGCCGCCCATCCCGGCGTCGAAGGCACCCGCGAAGTCGTCCGCCCCACCGCCGAAGGGGCTGCCGCCGTCACCGCCGAAGGGGTTGCTACCACCACCGCCGAACGGGTCGCCGCCACCGGCGGCCGGACCCCCATCCGGATCCGGGACGGTCGTGGGTTCGTCGCCGAACGAGTCTTCGTCCCCACCGGACGGGCCCCCGTCGTCGAACGCGGCCTCCTCGGAGCCGAACTCCTCCTCGAACCAGTCCTCGTCGTCGTCGCTCACCCCGACCCCCCCCCTGGTGCGCTCATGTCCCGGTCTTTCGGACGGCAGGGGTTAAGTTTGCGCGTCGTTTTTCTGCTGTGAGTTCGAACCGGGGTCGATGACGAGTGTCCGGGTCGGTGTGGTCGCCAGGCGGAACAACCCCCGTGCCGCGGGGCTCGCGGCCGACATCCGTCGCGCGGTGGACGCGTCCGTCCGGATCGATGAGGCGACGGCCGAGGCGCTCGGGGTAGAGGGCGTGCCGGTCGAGGAACTGGCCGACTCGGACCTGGTAGTGAGCATCGGCGGGGACGGCACGTTCCTCTACGCGGCGCGCGGCGTCGACGGGGCGCCAGTCATGGGCGTCAACCTCGGCGAGGTCGGGTTCCTGAACGCCGTCCCGCCGGACGAGGCGGTCGAGACTGTCCGGGCGGCGGTCGAGCGCATCCGCGAGACGGGCTCGCTCCGGGTCCGGGAGCTCCCGCAGGTGGAGGCCTCGGGCGAGGACTGGTCGCTCCCGCCGGCGGTGAACGAGGTGGCGGTGATGGGATCCCGGCGGGGTCCCGGCGGGGGCATCGGGATCGAGGTCCGGGTCGACGGGTCGCTGTACGGCGGGACCCACGCCGACGGCGTCCTCGTCTCGACGCCGACCGGGAGCACGGCGTACAACCTCAGCGAGGGTGGCCCGCTCGTCCACCCCGACGTCGGGGCGCTCGTCGTCACCGAGATGTGCGCGACCGACCCGATGCCGCCGCTGGCCGTCCCGCTCGGTGCGGACGTGACCGTCCGCGTCGACGACGCGCCCTCGGCGGTCGTCGTGGGCGACGGACGGGTGACGCGGGAACTCGACCCGCCCGAACGGGTCTCTCTCGGATTGGCCGACGAACCCGTCCGGGTCGCCGGGCCGCCGCTGGACTTCTTCGCCGCGCTCGGCAAACTCGACTGAGCGACCGGCCCGGCCGGAAGGGAACCCGTCGGACCGACCGGAAAGGCGTCCACCGGGACGACCGGAAGTCCGAGAAACCGGCAAATTACGGGGGTAGCGGGCCGATCCGGCTCGCCCGCTCCAAAACCATTATCCGCGCCCGAACCCTCTCTCAGGTCGATGAACGA
>JBEPXB010000160.1:0-6389 GCA_041642135.1 Halobacteriales archaeon
CCCTCCGGGTCCTCCTGCACGGTCGCCCGCTCGTCAGAGGAGTCACTCATCGGGTGGTACTTGGACGGGAACCCCCGTTAGGGTGACGGTTGGGGGAGATGGGGAGGACCCGCAGACGCCGACTCGACTATCGGCACGCCTAACCCGATCCCGCCGCGACCGGTCGTATGGGGATACTCAAGTGGCTGTACACCGTCTGGACGCTGATCGTCGCGGTCCCGCTCGCGTTCATCGGGGTGACGAACCTCCTCGACGGGAACACCGTGGTCGGGGTCGGGTTCCTCGTACTCGCCGTGCTGATCTACGCGCTGTTCGAGTTCGTCTGGGTCAGGGCCGAACAGAGAATAAAGGGGCTGTTCGGGTGACCTGGCCCGGTCGAGGCGGTCCGCCATAGTCCCCTCCGATCCTTCTTCTCCTTCTCCTCCGATGACGAGTTCCGGACGCCCCGCCCGCTTTCGGCACCCTCAAGCGCCGCCCGCGGCTACTTCCCGGCGATGGTCGGTCCCCTCGGACTCCCCGACGGCGCCGTCGCCGCCCTCGTCGCGCTCTCGGTGACGCTCGCGCTCCCGTGTTTCCTCTACGGCGCGTGGATCATGATCGACGCCGAAGCAGTGACGTGGGACGTGCTGACCCACCACCTGAAGTTCATTTTCACCGGACTGGCGCTCACCACGGTCCCGCTGGTGTTCTGGATGGCCCCGCGGCTGTTCGGGTGGTGGGGTTACCCGGGCCAGCTGGGCGGGTACGCCATCGTCCACGCCTTCCTCGGGCTGCAGGCCTACGCCCTGCTCGCGTTCGGGTTCACCGGTATCGTCCGCATCTTCCGGGCGAAGTGGGAGCACGACCTCTACCACGACTACGACGAGGACGTCCTGCTGGACGAGATCGGCGACGAGAACATGAAGTTCTGGCGGCGGCGGCTCCGTGTCGGAGTTTTCGGCTACACCCTGTTCTGGATCCTCGCGTGGATCACCGGCCTCTCGCGGTTCGTGATCATCTACGTGCTCTGAGTGGCTCGTGGATATCTGGCGATGTTCCGATCGGTGAGATCGAACCACCACAGCCACTACGGAGGTTTCGAAAGCCCCCGCGCTCTCGACTCGCGCGGCTCGCTGCGCTCCTCGCTCCGTTCGCTTCGCTCACTCCGCTGTGGTGCTTGCGTCGCCGTGCTTCGTCGAGAGCGCGGCCCCTTTCAGTCCAACCCGACCCCGATTCGGACCGGCCATCGCGCACCCGAACCGCCCTACGCCTGTCGAGCCCCGGTCGTCCGGACTAATCGCTCGGGCCCCCAGTACCCGACCACGCCGACCACGACGAGAAGGAGGACCACCGCGGCGACGAGGTCCGCGGCGAGCGTGCGGGAGAGGAGTTCGCCCGTCGCGTTGATGGCGAAGTGGAACAGCACCGCCGCGAGCGTGCTCCGGTCGGTGTTGGCGTGGACCCAGGTGTAGAGCACCGAGTAGAGGACGATGAAGTAACCGAACAGCCAGAACGCCGGCGTCCCGATGCCGAGGCCGGCCTGGTAGGTCCCCGGGATGACGAACAGCGGGAGGTGCCACAGCCACCAGGCGACCCCGAGCAGGAGACTCGCGGCGACGGCGCCGCGCTCGCGGAGGAGCCCGTCGAGGACGTACCCCCGCCAGCCGAGCTCCTCCGGGAGCGGCCCGAAGACGAACGTGAAGGCGAGGAACGGCAGGAGCGAGACCGGGTCCGCGAGGGCCGACGAGAACTCGAGTCCCGGCGCGTTCCCGAGGAGCGACAGGACCCCGTAGGCGAGGAGCGTGACCGTCGCCGGGAGGAGGAGGGCGACCGCGACCCACCCGAGCCCGATGCGGCCCGGGTCGGTCAGCCGTCGCCAGTAGTCCCGGCGGTAGGACGGCGGGGCACGGAGCGTCAGGCCGACGCCGGCGACGGCCGGGCCGACGCCTCCCACGGCGAACAGGGCGATCCCCGGGAACCCGAACGGCTCCCACCCGAGGAGGGCGAGCGACACCCATCCGGCCCAGCTGACGCCGTAGGCGAGGAGGAAGTACGCGCGAACGCGGACGGGTTCGCCGACGGCCATGCCATTTCTTCGAGGGCGTGGGTCAAGAAGTTCCCCGTGGCGCTCACCAGGACTCGCCGCTCGCGAGGTCGGTGTCGTGATCGAGCTTCGAGGACGGACAGATCTCCTCCAGGGTGCAGTCGCCGCAGTCGGGGCTCCGCGCCGTACACGTCTCCCGGCCGTGGCTGATGAGCAGGTGGGTAAACTCCTTCCACTCCGACTCCGGGACGATAGACATGAGGTCCGCCTCGATGCGCTCGGGGCGTTCCTCCTCGGTCAGTCCCAGTCTTCGGGAGATGCGCTGGACGTGCGTGTCGACGACGATCCCCTCGACCACCTCGTGGCCGTGCTGGAGGACGACGTTCGCGGTCTTGCGGCCCACGCCCGGGAGTTCGGTCAGCGCGGACATCGTGTCGGGCACCTCGCCGTCGTGTTCTTCCACGAGTATCTCGCCGATCCCCTTCAGGTAGCCCGCCTTGCTGTTGTGGAACGTGATCCCGTAGATGTCCGCCGCGAGTTCCTCCTCGTCGGCCGCGGCGTAGTCCGCCGCAGTCGGGTACTTCTCGAACAGTTCCGGGGTCGTCTCGTTGACGCGCTCGTCGGTACACTGCGCCGAGAGGACCACGGCGACGAGCAGTTCGAGCCGGTTCGAGAAGTCGAGCGAGATCTCGGGCTCGGGATAGCGGTCGTAGAGCCTATGGACGACCTCGTCGGCCTGTGCCTCGCGGGAATCGAGCGGCGCACCCATACCGGACGGCCGTGCGGTCGGGCCTTCACCGTGTCGAACTCCGGTCGTGCGACCGGTATTCACCTCCTGTCGAAAATTGGTCATGGTGCCGCCCGTTCACCACAGTCGGGACTCGGTCGTCCGGTCGTCCGCCGATAAATCATGGGCCGACCCCTACCCGGGCTGGCCCGCATCGGCCTCCTCGCTCTTCGGATAAACCCCTTCTGGGGTAATCCGACAAGGATCGACACGGCCGGGACAGGTTCAAGCGGTTCGCACCCCTCCAGCGAACATGCCAGGACCGGTCTCCCTCCGCGGCGACCGCGTCGGCCTCCACACCCTCGAGTCGGAGGACGTGGGGCTCCTCCAGCGGCTCGTGAACGACCCCGAGGACTTCGCGTTCGTCGTCTGCGCCGAACTGGTCGACCACTTCCCCGCGTGGGGGGTCGCGGAGGCGCGAGGCTACGTCGATCCCGACCACTGGGGACAGGGGTACGCCACGGAGGCGCTCTCGCTGCTCTGTGCCTACGCGTTCGAGGCGCTTGGACTCCACCGGCTCGGTGGGACCGCACTCGCGACGAACCGCGGGTCCCGTCGCGTGCTCGAACGGAACGGGTTCGCCGAGGAGGGCCGGATGCGGGAGCACGCCCTCCACCGTGGCGAGCGCGTCGACGTCGTGACGTACGGCCTGCTCGCCGAGGAATGGCGTGGGCGGCGCGGAACCGCCGAAGGTTGAGACCGCCGGACAGTCTCTTCGCCCGCATGGACCCGGCCCGCGTCGTCGCAGGCTTCGTCGTCATCGGGCTCGCCGTCGTCACGCTCGCGTTCCCCGAGCGGACCCTCCGGTACGTGGAGGGCAGTCATCCGAACCGTCCGGCGGGAGTCGCCCGCCTCGGCGCTCTCGTGACCGCGTTCGTCGGGTTCGCCCTGGCGTTCGGGCTCTGAAGTCCCGCCGGGCGATGGCTTACAGCCCGAGCTCCCGTCCGAGGACGACGTGCTGTATCTCGCTGGTCCCCTCGCCGATCTCCATGAGCTTCGCGTCGCGGTAGAACCGCTGCGGGCTGAAGTCCTCGGTGTAGCCGTAGCCGCCTAGCACCTGGACGGCCTCCTCGGCGACCTCCCGGGAGACCTCGCTGGCGTCGAGTTTCGCGAGCGAGGAGATCCGCGTGGTGTCCATCCCCTCGTCGTACGCCCAGGCGGCCTTGTGGGTGAGCAGGCGGGCCCGCTCGATCTTCCGGTCCATCGAGACGATCTTGTCCCGTATCGCGTCGAACTTCGAGATGGGTTTGCCGAACTGCTCGCGGTCGCCAGCGTACGACTTCGCGGCCTCGTAGGCTCCCTGTGCGAGCCCGGTCGAGAGCGCGGCGATGGAGATCCGGCCCCCCTCGAGCGTTTTCATCGTCTGCGTCCAGCCCTCGCCCTCCTCGCCGAGCAGGCGGTCCTCGGGGATCCGCACCTCGTCGAACTGGAGTTCACAGGTCGGCGAGGCGTTCAGCCCCATCTTCTCCCACACGGTCGAGACCTCGAACCCGTCGTCGTCGGGGTCGACGATGAACGTCGAGATGCCGTCGTATCCCCCATCCGGGTCCGTGACGGCCTTCACGAGCACGGAGTCCGCGACGTTCGCGTTCGTGATGAACTGCTTCGTCCCGTTTATCACCCACTCGTCGCCCTCCTTCTCGGCCACCGTGTCCATGTTCGAGGCGTCCGAGCCGCTCCCGGGCTCGGTGAGCGCCCACGCGCCGATCCCCTCGCCGCTCGCGAGCGGGACCAGCCACTCCTCCTTCTGTGCTTCCGTGCCGAACGCCTCGATCGGCTTCGTGCCGAGCGAGGTGTGAGCGGCAAAGGAGAGGCCGATCGAGCCCGAGACCCGCCCCAGTTCCTCGGTGACGAGGGCGTACATCAGCTGGTCGCCGCCCGCGCCGCCGTACTCCTCGGCGACGGGGATGCCCATCAGGTCGAGCTCGCCCAGCTCCTCGAACACCTCCGCCGGGAAGCGGTGCTCGTCCTCGATCTCCTGGGCGATCGGCTCGATCTCCGCCTCGGCGAACTCCCGGACCGTGTCCCGGATCATCCGGTGTTCGCTGGGCAGGCCGAAGTCCATGTCCGTCCGTTCGCTCAGAGGGCGATAAATCCTCCGGGGGCCGCCCGCGGCCGTCGGTTCTCGGGGGGTCGTACTCGTAGGGACTACCGTAGTTATTCAGAGCTTCCCTGCCCGGGATCACGCGACCGGAGTACGGTGGCGGATCGAATCCTCCGGCTGGCTACGATAATCTCTATCAGCGCCGGCCGAACCGGGAGTCCGTCTTGGTGACCGCCTTTTCGGGGTTGGACTTCGTCCCCTCGTCGGAGTCCGAGAGCACGCGCTTGGCCCCCGCGACGGCGACGAAGACCCCGAACAGGGCGACCATCGCCCACGAGAGGACGGCCGTCAGGTCGCCCATGGTGGCGAACGTCTGGACGGTCCCCCCGAACACGAGGGCGATCCCGACTGTCGCCCAGAGGTACCCCGTCGTCGATCCCATCTCGGGTCGCGGTTCGACGGAGCGACGGAAAAACTCCCGTTCGGACTCGACGAGCGAGTGGCGGTCCCCGGCCGTTCCCTCGCGGTCACTCGGTCACCCTCCGCTCCCCCGACGACCCGTCCCCAACGGTCATATCCGTGGGAGGTCAACACACACGCCGATGCCCGTCCGCCGGCTGCTCCGCGGGACCGTCCCCCAGGAAGACCTCGAGGCGACCTTCCGCGAGTTCGCCCGGCGCTACGAGCTCGGGACGGTCCGCGTCGAGTTCCTCGAGGCGGACAACTGGCTCTCGGTGCCCTGCGTGGTCGATGACCGGTGGTTCCTGAAGGTGATCTCGGGGACACACGCACTGGTCCACGGCGTCCTGACGACCGGGCGGAACCTCGGGGCGTTCTCCTCGGGCGTTCCGGGCTTCTTCGAACGGTTCGGGACCCCCTACGAGATGGCGACCCACGAACTCGAGGCGACCCGCCGGATACGGGAGATCGGCGTCGCCGCGCCCGAACCGGTCGAGGCGTTCGAACACCGGGGACTCGGCGTCGTGGTCCTCGAGTACCTGGAGGGGTTCCGACCGCTCTCGTCGCTCGACCGCGAGCCCGCAGAACGCGTCGCCCCGCGGGTGTTCGGCTCGCTCGCCCGGATGCACGCCGCCGGCCTCGCCCACGGCGACCTCCGGGGCGAGAACGTCCTCGTCCTCGACGGCGTGCCGTACTTCATCGACGCGACGAGCGTCGACCCCGGGGCCGTCGAGGACGCCCGGGCCTACGACCTGGCCTGCGCGCTCGGCTCGCTGACGCCCGTCGTCGGCGCCCGGACCGCCGTCGGGGCGGCGCTCGCCCACTACGAGCCCGTGGACCTGCTCCACGCACAGCAGTTCCTCGGGTTCGCCAACCTCAGGCCCGACCTCGCGTTCGACGGGAGCGCCGTCCGCGGCGAGATCGAGAAGGCCGCGACCGCCGACTGACCCGGCAGTCCCCGACACCGCACTTTTTGTCCGCCGACCCCGACCCGTCGAGCCATGTTCGAGGAACTCTCCGCGGGGACGACCGACCGCGACTGGGACACCGAACCCGAGGGGACCGTCCGGATGGCC
>JBEPXB010000161.1:0-6388 GCA_041642135.1 Halobacteriales archaeon
ATACCGGTCTCGTTTCCCCTCACCTGACACCGTGCTCCCGAGCGGAAGACAGATCCATCCCCGAGCGCCCGCGACGTCCGGATATGCCGGGTGACTGGCCCGAGCAGGTCGGCGATCACCGCGTGACGACCGAGTGGGAGTGTGCGGGCCGCGGCGCGAGCGACGGCTGCCTCATACGGACGGTTGTAACGATTTACCGGTGAGCGCTGACCCAGTCCGGGCACTCACCGGTAAAAGACTACAACCGTCCGTATCAAAGGGGTCCGGACGAACGGCTGTGCCTGACTACTCCAGCAGCGACTCGCCCGTCATCGCCGCTGGAAGGTCGATCCCCATAACCCCGAGGAGCGTCGGCGCGACGTCCGCGAGCGCGCCGCCCTCCCGAGCCGAGTACCCTCCGGAGAGGTCCTCCCCTCCGTCTACGTCTCCCTCGCCGGGCGCGAGGTAGACGAGCGGGACGGGGTTGAGCGTGTGGGCGGTGTGGGGATCCTCCGGCGTCCCCATGTCGTCGGCGTTGCCGTGGTCGGCGGTCAGGACGACGCCCGCGCCGTGTTCGCGGAGGACGGGTACTAGGTCGCCGAGGCAGCGATCGACCGCCTCGACGGCCGCGACGGCCGCGTCGAAGTCGCCCGTGTGGCCGACCATGTCCGGATTCGCGTAGTTCAGTACCATCGCGTCCGGGTCCTCGGCCTCGACCACCTCGACCGCGGTGTCGGTCACCTCCGGGGCGGACATCTCGGGCTTCTGGTCGTAGGTCGGGACGTCCGGCGAGGGGACGATCTCGCGGCGCTCGCCGGGGAACTCGACCTCGCGGCCGCCATTGAGGAAGTACGTGACGTGGGCGTACTTCTCCGTCTCGGCCAGCCGGAGCTGTGTCCGTCCCGACGCAGAGACCACCTCGCCGAACGTGTCCGCCGGCTGGTTCGGCTCGAACGCCACCGGCAGCTCGAAGGTCGCGTCGTACTCGGTCATCGTCACCAGGTGGCAGTCCGGCGGCGATGTCTCGAACCCCCACTCCGGGCGGATGTCGGCGAGCATCCGCGTGAGTTGTCTCGCCCTGTCGGACCGGAAGTTGGCGAACACCACGCTGTCGCCGTCCGAGAGCGCATGGCCACCCTCGACGAGCGTCGGCTCGACGAACTCGTCGGTGTCGCCGCGCTCGTAGGAGGCCTCGGCGGCCTCGACTGCGGTCGCTGCCTCGTGTGGCGCATCGCGGTGGACGATGACGTCGTACGCCCGGCGGGTCCGCTCCCAGTTCTCGTCGCGGTCCATCGCGTAGTAGCGCCCGGTGACCGTCGCGACCTCGCCCGTCCCGTGCTCCTCGACGGCGCGTTCGAGCCGCGCGAGATGTCTCACTCCCGACTTCGGCGGGGTGTCACGTCCGTCGGTGAACGCGTGCGTGGTGGCAGGCACGCCGCGGCGAGCGGCCATCTCGATCAGCGCGTGGACGTGCTCCTGGTGGGAGTGGACACCGCCGTCGCTGACGAGCCCGAGGACGTGGACACGGCCGTCGTTCGTCTCGGCGCTCTCGTAGGCGGCGACGAGCGCGTCGTTATCCCATAGCGAGCCGTCCTCGACGGCGTCGGTGACGCGGGTGGAGTCCTGCTTGACCACTCTGCCGGCACCGATGTTGAGGTGGCCGACCTCGCTGTTGCCCATCTGTCCCTCCGGCAGGCCGACCCTGCGGCCGTGTGTCTCGAGGGTGCCGTACGCGCCCGCCGCGGCGTACGCGTCGAAGTTCGGCGTCGTCGCCGTCGCCACCGCGTCCCGGTGGTCGCCGTCCGCCCGGCCGCTGCCGAGACCCCAGCCGTCGAGTATCACGAGCGCCGCTTCCATGTCCGTCGGGTTCGGCCCTGCGGGCAACACCGTTTCGGTGTGGCCGAACACCGTTTCGGAGTGACCGGTAGGTATTGCCAGCTCCCTCATGGTTCAACACGGGGCGCCGTCTCCGGGGGGTATGGACAGCGACGACGGGCAACCGGGGGAGGTGGCCCCCATCCCGCTGTGGCGGACGCCGGTCGACATCCGCCGCCGGGCCACGTACGACGACAGGTACGCCGCCTGGGTGGAACGGCACGCCCCCGAGGGGACCGAGGAGGCCATCGGGGAGGCGCTCGACTCCTTCCGGGCCGGTGGGGAGTCGGGCAGCGACTGATCCCCGGATGAAAGCCTGATCCCGGGACGAAAGCGGAGGTTCGCACGTCGGGACTGACCGGGTGGGGAGCGGCCGGACACGGACCAGTTCCGCCACGCTCTCCGAGGGTTTTTGCCCGAAGCCGAACCACCGACGGTATGACGCTCGACCCGGTCCACTTCCGGGCCATCACGCGACTCGCCGGCCGGGTCAGCCCCGAGGTCGACGAGCGCGAGCACCGGGACTTCGCGCGGACCGTCTGGGAGGAGTTCCTCGACCCGCTGTACGACGGGTCCCATCGGGTGATCGAACCGCTTTCCGACCAGCGCCGACGGAAGGTCGATCTCGAGGACGCCGCGCTCCAGGAGGACCGCTTCCCCACCCAGCACGGCCTCGACTCCGGGACGATCAACCCGACGACATTTAAAAACGGCCTCGTCGTCGACGTCGCCCAGGCCGCGATGTCCTCGGTCCCCTCGGATCTGGACCTCCACCGGACGCGGACGATGGTGACGGCCGTTCACTCGAGCGACGTCGCGGTGGCGCTCCCGGACGACTGGCAGGTGGAGGACGAGGGGTACGTCCAGTCCCGACTGCTCCACGTCCCGATGGTCGACCGCTCGGTGACGCCCGTCGTCCACGAACTCGCGCTCTACCTCGCCGAGGTCGAGCACGCCACGAAGCAGGCCGGGCTCGTCGAGGACCTCCTCGTGATGGACGGGCCGATCTACCCCAAAGGACTACTGACGTGGGAGAACCGCGACGCCGAACTCGCCGAACTCCTCGCCGGCGAGCAGACCCCGCGGCGGATCATCGAGCGGTACGTCCGGCTCGTCGAGCGGTTCCTCGATGCGGGGGTGCCGGTCGTGGGGTTCGTCAAGACCCCGGTGACGGGGCTGATCACCCGGACCGTCCGCGAGCGCGAGGGCCAGGCCCCGTGGGTGAACGACGCGGCGTTCTTCTCGAAGATCCTCGAACGCGGCGCCTACGAGGACGACGGCTGGGCCCGTGACGGGGACTCGCTGACGTTCACCAACTGGTTCGTCTCGCGCGGCCGGGCCGACCACGCCATCCCCGAGGGCCGCCACGACCTCACCCTCGAACGCCCGCCCGAGGACTACGAGGTGACGTTCTGCATGGTGTACGACCCCCGGACGGACACGGTGTATCGGGTCGAGGCACCGCGGGCGGTCACCCGCGAGCCCGAGCGCCGCGAGGCCATCACGATGCAGGTCCTGAAGGACGTCGCGGCCGAGCGGGGCCCACCGCCCGCAGTGGCGAAGGCCGACTCGCTCGCCTCCATCTCGCGGAAGGAGACCGCCGCGCTCCGCCGGGCACTCGAGGAGGCGTTCGACAGCGAACTCGACACGACGTACGACGACGACCGGTGGGGGATCGGGGCGAGCCTGGAGCTCTGAGAGTCCGGACCGGTCGGGCGGGCCGCTACAGCGTCACCGTCCCGACGACCGGTCGCCGTGACCCCCGCTCCTTCCCGAACAGCTCGCACAGGTCATCCCGGTTCACCGGGACCCCGGTGAACTCACAGGTGACCGTCCCGGCGCGGTGGGACACCTCGCTCGGGTACACGCCCCGGGCGCGGTCGACCTCGCCCGGCGGCCCGAACCTGATCGTCGCGGGGTCGAGTCGTGCGGGACGGTCATCGACCGCGGAGACCTCGACGGTACAGGTGTCCCCCTCCAGTTCGGCCGAGAGGGTCGCCGTCGCCGCCCGCGGGTACGGGAGCGCCCGTAGCTCGATCGGCGGGACGAGCCAGTTGCCCCGCCGCGTCGCGGTCATGTACGGCGCGATCCCGTTCCGGTCCTTCACCTCGGCGTCGACCGTGTCGTCGGAGGCGTGGTCGACGCGACCGTCGAGCGACCGGAACGCGACGTTGTAGGTCGCGTCGAGCAGGCTGTAGATGCTCTCGTTGAACCGCATCGGGACGTTGAACAGGTAGCCCGCGGTCGTCCCCCCGTCGCCGGTCGACGTGATCGTGTCCCAGTCCCGCCGGAGGACGATCTGTCCGACACCGTTGCCGTCGACGTCGTAGCGCGCCCGCGCCGTCTTCTGGGAGTGGCCCACCGTCGGCTCCTGGGTCTCCGCCTCCCCGCTGTCGTCGCCCTTCGCAGTCGTCTCGGTCAGGTCGGCGTACTCGGTCACGGAGTAGCGACGCGAATCCGGTTCGTCGTTCGGCCCGGGGTCGTCGACGACCAGGCCCGATCCGGGTCGATTGCCGCCCTCCGCGTTCGTCTCCGCCTCCGTGTGGTACGGGCTGTACATCTGGTGTCGGCGGCGGTCGTCCCCGCTCGCCTCGTCGGCACCGCCCGTCTCGCCGTACCACTTCGGGAGGTCGAGTTCGATGTGCGAGAGGTGTTTGAGCGTTCCCTGGGCGAACACCCCGGGGTCGCGTTCACCGACCTCGCCGACGTAGGGGAGGTCGGTCGGGACCCGATCGGGGTCGACCTCCGGCCCGGGGAACACCTGCCCGGACTCCAGCGTGACGGCGTCCTCCCGGGGGATGCTCCCGCCGAACCCGGCGATGAACCCCATCGAGAGCGGCGTCTCGTCGGGGATGACGTCCTCCCCGTCGAGGAACGTCTTCTCGTACTCCTCTTCGCGCTCCTGGAAGGCGCTGCCGGCGAAGCCGACACGGCGGTCGGGCCACCCTTCCGGCTTGCCGAAGACGCCCTCGAAGGTGGCCTCGAACTCGACCCCGGCATCCGACTCCCCCCAGAGCGCCGCCTCCGTGGCGAGGAGGTTCGCGGCGTTCGAACTCGCCAGCAGGAGCACCGCGTCGTAGTCGTCGGGGGTCATCGCGTCGTTCGTGTCCGCCAGGTTCGTGAGTTCCGCGACCGTCTCGACGACCGTCGCGGCGTCGTCGGGCCGCGCCCCGGGCGGGAGGTCCTCGTCGAACCGGTCGAAGTACGACGCCGAGTAGCCCATCGTGAACAGCATCCCCTCCGGTCCCCACCGAAAGTGGCGCTCGATCCCGGTCAGCGCCGTCTCGACCTTCCGACGGTGCCCGCGGCTGGGCTCGCCGTCGTGTTCGTAGTCGAGCATGAGGAACAGACTGTGCGGCGGCGGTGCCGTGTGCCCGGCGTCGTTCCGCGGCTCGAAGGCGTCCCAGGCGTGCTGCCTGTTGTCACGCGCGGCCGCGCCTATCGGCTCCCCGGTCGCCCGTGCGTTCGGCGTGATCCCCGCGACGGTTCCGAGCCCCCCGAGGGCACCCACGCCGCCGATCGTGAGCGCCGCCTTGACGAACTCGCGGCGGTCGATACCCCGGTCGGCCGACGCGTCCTCCGACCGGTCCTCCGTCTCCCGCTCTTCCCCCGATCGGTCGCCGTGGAAGGGGCATCCCATGAGTCACGCACACACGAGAAAGATATAAATAATAGCTCGGTACGTTCGGTGAACAGCCCGTTTAGAACGCTCAATAGTCGGTTCAGACCGTGGTCGAGGTACGGGAGAACGGGTCGGCCTTCGGCGGGCTACGCAACCGATCCCGTCGGTCGGGACGAGCATCCGCCCGTAGATGAACTCGCGTCGACGGCCCCGAAATGCCTCTGCTGGCATCGTGGATGCAAAGCGGTTCCAGCATGGAGCGTGACGATCGGCTACGGCTCGACGCCCGGTTCGTGCTTGATCACCTCGATCTCCACCGCCGACTCGGGGACGCCCACCCGTGCGAACTGCGTCCGGACGTGTTCCTCGGCGGCCTCGATCGCCGCCTCGCGCGTGTCGAACCCCCGGGGCATCGGCGTCTCGAACCCGACCCGGAGTTCCCGGCCGTCGATCTCCTGGACCTGACCGCCGCTCTCGACCTCGTAGAAGGCGTCGCACACCCAGACGTACGGCGCACCCTCGTCGGGGGCGCCCTTGAACGTGGGCGCCTGCTCGCCCCGCTCGTAGAGCGTCCCCGTCAGTGCCGTCCCCCCGGCGTGCCCGCGTATCAGCAGCATACCTCGTCTACGCCGCGTGGGCGTATATGCTTGTTCCGCCGGCCGTCGATACGTCTCCGGGTGTCACCGCTCGTGGAACAGGCCCGCCAGCAGGTACAGGTGGACGAGACCCCCGGCCAGCGAAACGGCGGCCCCGGCGTCGGCGACCCCGGGGACGCGACCGAGGAGACCCGCGGCCGCGAGGAGGAGGCCGCCGGCGAGCGACCCGATGGCGGCGAGCGCGGTCCGGTCGCCCGCGCCCGGGAACGACCCGACTGCGGGCGGGTAGAACTGGTAGGAGACGCCGACGACGGTG
>JBEPXB010000162.1:0-6387 GCA_041642135.1 Halobacteriales archaeon
CGGTCTATCCGCCGTCCGGTGGAATCCTCGTCTGCCATGGGTGCCCGTTAGGAGTAAGCCTGTTAAAGCTTCCCCGGAAGAGGTCACCCTTTTCGGGCCGAAATATATAGCTCGGCGGGGACTCCGCTCGGGCAGAGAGGTTCGGCGGATCGGGCACCGGCAGGGTCCGATCCGCCGTCCCGATCGAGGGCGACTCGTGCGGGAGACGCACAAGGGTTAACCTCCCGACGGGACAGGGACCGGCATGGTCGAGACCCGCGACCGGTACGGGGCGTTCGTCGGGGGCGAGACGCTCCCGCCGGGCGAGGAGACGCTCGACCAGGGGAAGCCACGCTCGCAGGCCGAGAGCGACTTCGAAGGCGCCGCCCGCTACTTCGAGTACTACGCCGGCGCCGCCGACAAGCTCGACGGTCGCTCGGTCCCCGTCGGGACGGACCAGGTCGATTTCACCGTCCGCGAACCGTACGGCGTGAGCGCGCAGGTGACGCCGTGGAACTTCCCCGGCAACCTCTTCGCCCGCGGGGTGGCGCCGGCGCTCGTCGCCGGGAACAGCGTCGTGCTCAAGCCGGCGCCGGACACGCCGCTCTCGACCCTGCGACTCGCCGAACTCTGCACCGAGGCCGGCATCCCCGACGGCGTCGTGAACGTCGTCCCGGGCCCGGGCGAGCCGACCGGGACGGCGCTGACGGGACACCCCGACGTCGACACCATCACGTTCACCGGGAGCGTCCCGACGGGCCAGGCCATCATGCGGGCCGCCGCCGAGCACGTTACACCAGTAACGCTCGAGCTCGGGGGGAAGAACCCCGCCGTCGTCTTCCCCGACGCCGACCTCGACTCGGCGGTCGAGTGGATCGAGACGGGCATCTTCACGAACGCCGGGCAGGTCTGCTCGGCGGCCGACCGCGCCATCGTCCACCGGGAGGTGTACGACGAGTTCGTCGAGCGCATCGTCGAACGGGCCGAGTCCTACACGATCGGCCCCGGCGCGGAGGACCCCGACATGGGACCACTCGTTTCGGCGGCACAGCTCGACCGCGTGTCCGGATACGTCGACGTGGGGCGCCGCGAGGGTGCCACGGTGGCGACCGGCGGCTCGGAACTCGACGGCCCGGGACAGTTCTACGAACCGACCGTCCTCACGGACGTCGAGCCCGGGATGCGCGTCGCCCGGGAGGAGATCTTCGGGCCCGTGTTGACGGTGATCCCCTTCACCGAGGACGCGGAGGCGCTGGAGATCGCCAACGGCGTCGACTACGGTCTCGTCGGCGGGGTCTTCACTTCGGACGTCACCCGGGCGATGCGCTTTGCCCGGCGCATCGAGGCCGGCAACGTCTACGTGAACAAGTGGTTCGGCGACACCGTCCAGACGCCGTTCGGCGGGTACGAGATGTCCGGTATCGGCCGGGAGAAGGGGTTCGAGGCGCTCGACTCGTATCTCCGGACGAAGAACGTCGCCATCGGCCTCGGTGGGGACGCCGACCTACCGGCGAACTGACCGGCGACGAGCCCGGCGACCGGACGGAGGACCCAGGGCTCGTACTCGTGCGTCGCGTCCCGGTACCCGCGTATCGGCTCGACCAGTCGATCGCTCGACACCCCCCGAAACCGCGGACCGGGAGGAGCACCTTCGCGTATATAGACCACATAGCGAGAGTTAATCCGGGGCTCGCGCTCGGTTCCCACATGGCTGGAGCGGACGAACAGAACGGACACGACGAACGAGACGAACGCGAGGAGGCGGTCGTCTTCGGCGACATCCACGGCAACGTCGCCGCGCTGGAGGCCGTCTTCAGTGACATGGCGGCCCGCGGCCTGTGCGGGGACCGGTACTGTCTCGGAGACCTCGTCGGCTACGGCACGTTCCCGAACGAGGTGGTCGAGTTCGTCCGGTCGCGAGGGATCCCGACCATCGCTGGCAACTACGACGAGGGGGTCGGCGCGAACAGCGCCGACTGCGGCTGTGCCTACCAGACCGACGTCGAACGGGAACGGGGCGACCGCTCGATCGCGTGGACGAACGAGGCCATCACCGAGGAGAACCGGGCGTACCTGCGGGAACTCGGCGAGCACATCGAACTCGAACTCGGCGACCTGCGGGTGGTGCTCGTCCACGGGAGTCCTCGAAGGGTGAACGAGTACCTCTACGAGGACCGCCCGGATTCGAGCTTCGAGCGACTGCTCGACTCGGTCGACGCCGACGCGATGGTCTGCGGACACACCCACCTCCCGTACCACAAGGTGCTCCCGAGCGGTCGGCACGTCGTCAACGCGGGGAGCGTCGGCAAGCCGAAGGACGGGGACCCACGGGCCTGCTACGTCACCCTCTACGGCGAGGGCGGCGAGTTCGAGGTCGAGTTCCACCGCGTCGAGTACGACGTCGAGCGGACGGCGACGGCCATCGAGAGGTCGGGAATACCGAGCGCGTTCGCGGAGATGCTCCGGACGGGGACGAGCTGAACGGGCGAGCGGCGGCCGTCGGCCGACACGGACGGCCCGCAGGACCGTCGCCGGGAGGTCGTGTCGGCCGGAGGTTCACGCGGGCCCGGTCCGACGGTTCGGCGATCGGCGGAAGCTTGATTGCCGTCCCATCGCAGGTCCGACCATGTCACTGGACGATGCGACGGTCGCGATAACGGGCGCCGGCGCGGGGATGGGGCGGGCGACGGCGCGGCTGTTCGCCGAACACGGCGCGTCGGTGGCGGTCGTCGACGTGGACGGCGAGGCGGCCGGGGATACCGCCGACCTGATCGCCGACGACGGCGGTACCGCCGTCGCCATCGAGGCCGACGTCTCCGACCCGGCCGCGGTCGAGGGGTTCGTCGAGGAGGTGGTCGGAACGTTCGGCGGCCTCGACGTGCTCCACAACAACGCGGGGATCCCACAGCAGTCGACGCCGGTCGAGGACGTGACCGAGGCGACGTGGGACCGTGTGCTCGACGTGAACCTCAAGAGCGCGTTCCTCGGCTCGAAATACGCCGTCCCGCACCTCCGCGAGAGCGACCACGAAGGCGGCGGCGTCATCATCAACACGGCCTCGACGGCCGGCATCCGGCCCCGGACGGGGCTGTCGGCCTACGCGGCCTCGAAGGGCGGGATGATCACCCTCACGAAGCAGCTGGCGTTCGAACTCGCCGGGGACGGGGTTCGCGTGAACGCCATCTGTCCCGTCGCGACCGATACCGATATGCTCCCGGAGTTCGCGGGCGGCGACCTCACGCTCGACGGCATCGCGGACACCATCCCGCTCGGGCGGCTCTGCGAACCGGAGGACGTCGCGGAGGCGGCGGTGTTCCTCGCGGGCGAGGGCGCCTCGATGATCACCGGGACCGCGCTCGAGGTCGACGGGGGGCGGGACATCTGATGTCGACGGTCACTCGCGAGGCCATCGCGACGGCGGTCGCCGACCGCGAGGCGGAGCTGGTCGAGTTCCTCCGGGAATTCGTCGCCATCGACGCGGAGAACCCGCCCGGGCGGCGCTATCCCGACTCCGTCGACTTCCTCGCCGACGCGATGGACGGGTTCGGCTACGACGTCGAACGGGTACCGGTCCCCGGCGACGTGGTCGCGGAGCACTACCCCGAGCGGGCCGAACACGACCGCGAGAACGTCCTCGGACGGAAGGGGGAGGGTAAGAGCGGCGTGGACGGTGGCGATAGCGACGGCAGGAGCGGCGGGCCGCACGTCCACTTCACCGGCCACTTCGACGTGGTCCCCGCGGGCGAGGACTGGAGCCACGACCCCTACGACCCGGTCGTCGAGGAGGGCCGGCTCTACGGCCGCGGATCGAGCGACATGAAGTCCGGCATCGTCGCGAGCCTGTTCGCCGCCGAGGCGCTCGACGCCGTCGGGGCCATCGAGGGCACCGTCACGCAGAGCATGACCTGCGACGAGGAGACGGGCGGGTTCACCGGCCTCGGCTACCTCGTCGAGGAGGGGTACGTCTCGCGGGAGAACACGGACTACTGCGTCTACACGGAGTGTTTCGACTCCTCGCGGATCTGCCTCGGTCACCGCGGGGTGCTGAAGTTCCGCGTCGTCACCCACGGCGCGCAGGCCCACGGCTGCATGGCCCACGACGGCGAGAACGCCGTCATGGCGATGAACGATTTCCTGACCCGAGTGGGGGAGTACCGCGAGGAGCTCCACGGCCGGACCACCGATCTCCCGGTGACGCCGGAGGAGTCGAAGCGGGCGGACATCTCGGCGACGATGATCGACGCCGGCTACTCCGAGAACGTCGTCCCCGACCGGTGTACCGCGACGTTCTACCGGGTGCTCGTCCCCGAGGAGGACGTCGCGGACGCCCGGCGGGAGGTGCGCGACCTGATGGCCGAAACTCGGGAGGAAACCGGCGCCGACGTCGAGTACGAGGAGATCATGTTCGCCGAACCCACCGCGGTTCCCGAGGACTGTCGCGTGGCGCAGACGTACCTCGAACACATCGGGTCGTTCTACGAGGACCCGGGAGTGGTGCTCTCGCCCGGGTCCGACGACCAGCGGTTCGTCGTCAACGACGCCGGCATCGAGGAGTGCATCGTCTACGGCCCCGGCCTCCTCGACCAGGCACACGTGGCAGACGAGTACGTCCCCGTAGAGGAGGTCACGACGGCGGCGACGGTGATGGCCACCGCGACGGCAGACCTCATGGGTACCCTCGAGGGATGAGCGGGAACCTGCCGGACCCCGGGTCGGTGCCCGAGCGCGCCGCCGACCTGACCGAGCGGACGGCGGACCTGCACGCCGACCCGGAAGCCGTGAACGTCCACGTCGCGACGGTCGACGGCGGGTTCGACCCCGCGACGGTCGACCTCGCGGAGGACGGTTACGAGGGGGCGAACGCGGGCGATCTGGGGCGACTCGCGGCCGCCGTCGCCGCCATCGGGGCGGCCGGGGACGACGACGCGGGGGACGAGGCCGGGAACGCCTCCCTCCACCACCCCGATCCGGTCACCGCCGAGGGCCCCTGGCTTGTCGTCGAGCCGACGGCGGGCCGGCTCTCGACCGTCCACGCGGGCCGCGGGGAACTGGCGGTCGACCTGGTCGAGCCCCCGGCGGGCGTCGACGCGGGACTGCGCGCGACCCGGGAGGCGCTCGTCGAGCTCCTCGATGCGGTCCGTCCCGACCACGAGCACTACCCCGTCGAGTGCGACGAGGAGGGCGCCTTCACCCGGGGGATGACCACGTTCTCGCTCGCCGGCGTCGACGCGGGCGGGGAGGGAACGACGGTCCGGTTCGACGTCTCGACGACGCCCGACACCACGGCGGACGCGGTCGAGGGGCTGGTCTCCGACCTGTCGTGTGTCCGGGCGGCTCGCTACGAGCCGGTCGTCGAACTCGACCGGTCGGAGCCGCCCTCGTCGCTGCTCCGGGCGGCCGAGGCGGCCGCCGAGGCGGCCGTCGGCGACTGGGAGTACGAGTGGTACCCCGAACCGACCGGGTTCTCCGACCTGCCGACGGCGTCGAAGCTGGCGCTCGGGACCGGCCGACCCGGGGCGGGGACGTTCCGCGAGGACGAGTACGAGCGCTGTCGCGCGCTGCTCCGCGGGACGGTGGCGCGGTACGGGGGTCGCTGATGCGGACGATCGCAGAGCCGTTCGAGGCCGGGTCGGTGGCGGTCGCGCCGGCCGAGGAGCCGGGGATCCGCGTCAATGGAGCGCCCGCGACGGTCGAGGCCGTCCGGAAGGCCGACGTCCGGGTCGACCTCCTCGGGGGCGAGGACGGGCGACGGTCGTTCGTCGTCGAGCACGCGCTCGCCCCGCTCGGGCTCTGTGGCGTGACCGCCGCCGAGGTCACCGGGACCGAGACGGAGTGGTCGTTCGCGCGGCCCGAACACCGCTTCTGTTACGCTCGCGGTGACGACCCTTCGCACGTCGTCGGGAGCCCGCTGGGCCTGCCGAACCCGGCGGTCGTCGAGGGCGTGCGGGAGGTCGACGTGGTCGGCGAACCGTCGGTCCGCCGGACGGTCGCGGAGCCGGTGACCGCCGACAACGAGGGTGGGACGGTGACGCTCCGCCCGCGCGAGCGCGGTGCCGGGATCCGCTTCGAGGTGTCGTTCCGCGGCGAGTCGTTCGTCGCGGAGGTCGACCCCGCCGGCGAGACCGACCCGGAACTGGTCGATCGGGTCGCCGCCGCGACGACACCGTTCCTGACCGAGTCGGCCCGGGAAGGTATCGTCCACTCGGTCGCCGACCTCGTCTCGGACGTCGCCGTCATCGGCGGGTTCGAGGACCTCCTCGTCGAGGCGGACCTCGGGGATGCCTACCACCTGGCGACCGTCGGGGCCGCGCGGCTGGCACACGAACGGGACCTCGTCGTGGAGCGCCGGGTGTAGCGACCCGCGCGGACCGGGTGCAGGCTTAAGACGGGGGGCGTTCGACGTTCCCC
>JBEPXB010000163.1:0-6379 GCA_041642135.1 Halobacteriales archaeon
CCGGTGACGACGACGCGCGCCCGCTCGGGCAGGTCGTCGCCGGGTTCGACGGTCGTGAACGTCACCCCGCGGTCACGGAGCTCGCCCACGACGTCGTGGTACACCTCGAAGTCGGCGGTGGCGACGACGATCACGCTACGCGGTTGGTCGAGGTCGAGTAAAGCGCTTTCCTGCCGAGTTGGGGTCTCCCTCGTCGACGCGGTTCCCCGGACGGGTGCTCGTCCGTCCTCGGTACCACCCGGAAACTGCGGAGGTTTATACCCGAACCCGCCGAACCCCGGGACAGTGAGCGACCGGATACCGACGGGGTGTGCGCCCGTCGACGAACTGCTCGGCGGGGGGTTCGAGCGGGGCGCCGTCACGCAGCTGTACGGCCCGCCGGCCTCCGGGAAGACGAACCTCGCGCTCTCGGCGGCCGTCGAGGTCGCGGCCGGGGGCGGGACGGCCCTCTACATCGACACCGAGGGGCTGTCGGTCGACCGGCTGGAGCAGCTGGCGAGCGCCCGGGCCGAGGGGGACGTGAGCGTCGGCGAGATCGCCTCGCGGATCATCATCACCGACGCGCTCGATTTCGGCGAGCAAGAGGAGGCCGTGCGGGACGCCGCGGAGTTCGCCGGGCAGGTCGACCTGATCGTCCTCGACTCGGCGACAGGGTTCTACCGGCTCGAACGCGACGACGGCGACGAGGGCGCGACGCTACGAGCGGTGACCCGACAGGTGACCCACCTGCTCTCGCTGGCCCGCAAGCACGACCTCGCGGTGGTCATCACGAACCAGGTGTTCTCGGACCCCGAGAGCGAGACGGAGCGTACCCGCCCGCTGGGGGGACACACCCTCACCCACTGGTCCGGGACCGTCCTCCGGATCGAGCGGTTTCGCGGGGGGAACCGGCGGGCGACCCTCGAGAAGCACCGCTCGAAGGCTGCCGGCGACACCGCGCGGTTCAGGATCACCGGGACGGGACTGGAGGGCGTCGAGGAGTCGGCCTGAGCGGCAGTGGACGGTCGAGCGGCCGCTATAGCTCGCCGAGCTTCCGGAGGAGCTGGCCCTGGTACTCCTCGTCGGACTGCATCCCCTTCGTCTCGATGACGTTCCGCTCCAGCTTGTCGAGGGCGACGCGGAACGCCGACTCCGCGCCGTACCCCTCGCCGGTGCCGGCGACCTGCCCGACGTTGGTCCGCAGGCGGATCTGGGCGTAGATCAGGGGGGTCCCGCGGAGCTTCTCCTTGTGCTCGTTGAACCGGACGTGGGCGTGGTGGACCTGCATCTCGCTGTACTTGTCGGCCACCTGCTCGATGCTCCGGACGAGCTCCTCGCGGGCGATAGTATCGAGGAGGGCGATGTTCGTGATCTGGACGTCCATGTGCTCCTCCTCCGTGTAGGTGAGCGCGCGGAGGACGTCCGTCTTGGTGAGGACGCCGGCGACGAGTCGGTCGTCGTCCTCGGGGGTGACGACTAACCCGCCGAGGTCGAGTTCGAGCATCCGCTCGACGGCCCCGCGGACGGTCGCGTCCCGCTCTATCGTCTCGACCGGGCTGCTCATGATGTCGTAGACGGGGATGTCGAGCATCCGGTCGGAGTCGCCGGCCCGGTCGCCGCGGGTGGTCCGGCCCTCGTCGCGGACGACGAAGTCGACGATGTCGTGGGTGGTGAGCATCCCCGAGAGCAGGCCGTCCTCGTCGACGACCGGGAGCCGGGAGATGCCGTTCTCCCGGAGGAGATTGATGGCGCGGCCGACGCTGTCGGACTCGGTGATCGTGACGACCTCCTCGGAGTAGATCTGGTCGACGGTCAGGACATCGAGGTTCTCGAGCACCGCCGCGAGGATCGCGTTCTCGGTGACGATCCCCCAGAGGTTGCCCGCCTCGAACACCGGCGCGACCTTCACTCCGCCCTCGACCAGGACCCGTGCGACCTCGCGGACGTCGGCGGTCCGGTCCACCCGCGGCGCGCTCTTCATCATCACTCCCGCCTTCGTGTCGTCCTCGACGTGCGAGGAGAGGAGCTGTCGTTCGGTGATCACCCCGGCGTACTCGCCGTCGTTCAGGACGAGGATCCCTTTGGGGTTCTCCCGCTCGAACAGCGACCTGACCTTCCCGAGACGCTCGTCGGAGTCTACTTCGATCTGCTCGCGGGTCGCGATATCTGCGATGTCCATGTTCAGTCCTTCGGTTCGTTGGCCGCCCGAAGTTATGAAATGTCGGTATCCGTTCCGACCCGCGGCGGCGGATCCGGGGGCGTCCCGGTCGAGATAGGGTGGCCGACCCAACCATGGTGGCCGGCCCAACCGGGGTCGACGGACGTCGGCGACCGCCCGGGGGGTTTAATCCCAGCCGGACGTATCCGGGGGCGTGCTCCCCGACATCGGCGTCCTCGGACCCTACACCTACCTGGCGACGGAGCTCATGTGGGGGGTCGTCGCCGCCGGCCTCCTCCACTACTCCGGTGCGTGGCGGGCCGCCCTCCGCACCGCGCTCGTGCTCTACCCGTTCGCGCTCGCCTGGGACTGGTACACCCTCGAGGTCGGCGTGTTCGAGATCCCCCTACGAACGGGGGTGGAACTGCTCGGCGTCCCGATAGAGGAGCACGTGTTCATGTTCCTCGTCCCGGCGATGGTCGTGGGGACACACGAGAGCCTCCGGAAGTTCCTCGGGGAGGACGCCGGTCCGGAGCGACCCCCCGGCCACGACCGGGGGTCCCGTGGCTCCGGCCACGACCACGGGTCCCGCGGGCCGGACCGGGAGTCGGAGGTGGACCCGGGCGCCGACCGGTGAACGGTGGCCCGGCGAACACGGGTGCGGTTCGCCGAGCGACCCCGTGGCTGGGCTGATACGTCGGAAACGGGAAGCCCGTCCACGTCTTCGAAGCGGTGTCTTCGCGTGTGGGAGCATCAGGCTCGTCGGGCGGCGTTCGCCGCGCCGACCGTCCGGGTCGACGCGCGGGAGGGCCCCGACGGCCGCGTCGAGGTGACCGTCGCCGACGACGGCCCGGGCACCCCGGAGATGGAGCGGGCGGTCGTCTCGGGCGAGACGGCGATCGACCAGCTCAACCACGGCCAGGGGATCGGCCTCTGGTTCGTCAAGTGGGTCGCGGACCTCTCCGACGGGTCGGTCGCGTTCGACGACGATGCCGAGGGAGCGGCGGTGACGGTGCGGCTCGGGTGGACTCGCGCGTAGCCCCGGTATCGGGGCCCTCGCCCCTCGAGGCGTTCCGGGTGTCTCATACGGATTATCGTAGCCAGCCGGAGGATTCGATCCGCCACTGTCCTCCGGTCACGGGATTCCGGGTGGAGAAACTGTGAATAACTACGATAATCCCTATCAGTTGCTCAGTCGGTCCCCATCTGACAGAAGACCATCGTCGCGTAGACCATTGCCCCCTCGTTCCGCTCGACGGCGTGGACGCCGACCGCCATCCGCGTCCACTCGATACGGAGGATGTCGCTCCGCGGGGTCGGGGTGTCCATCCACTCGCGGACGAGGGCTTTCCCGACCGCCTCCGCCGTATCGTACGTGACGTTCGTCCCGTTCACCGCCCGGACGGGCATCCCGAACCGTGCCCGGCCGACCGTCTCGGACCGCGATTCGCAGACGACGCCGAACCGGTTGAGGCGGTCGTCGAGGGTTCCGCCGTCCGGGCCTTCGTGGTCGACGCGTCCGCGGTCTGCCATCCCCTCGCTGTGGTAGCGTGCGACCTCCCGCAGGGAGTCGTTCAGCCCGAGGTCCTCGTACCCTCGGGTACCCCTGAGGTAGTTCACCCGCCGGTAGACGTGGTACTCGACCGCCCTCCGCGAGACGCGCGGGTCGGGCGTCGCCGTCGGCGTCGTTGCCGGCGTCGTGGTCGGCGAGACGGTGGTGAGGACCGGCGTCGCCGTCGGGTCGGGCGTCGGTGCGGGGGTCGTCGGGTCGGGCGTCGGAGTCGCCTCCCCCCCGGGGGCGTCGATCAGGGTCAATCCCGCGAAGACGCCCAGCGCGACCGCGACCCCGACGAGGCCGGCCACGCCGAGCGCGGTCTTCGTGTTCACGGCCCCACCTCCAGTCGATCAAGTCGTTCTCGTCCCCTCGAACCGCCGAGTCCGCCCCACCCGCTCATGGCCGACCCGAGCGGACGAACGACAATAAATGGGGATAACGAATCGATGTAAAAATGGGTCGTGGGCGTCGGATCGGATCGGTCACCTGTGGCGGCCCATCAGACCACGAGGTCCCGTTCCCGATGTCTCTCCCCAGCATCCGCCGACCGGGAGGTTCCATCTTGATGGAGCGGCTTCCCGCGTCCACTTATACCAACCCGACAGGTCGAAGATCAAGGACCCGACTCTATCCGGGACAATCGGCTTAAGAGAGTGGGTTCGGGCGGATTTGAACCGCCGGCCTCCTCCATGTCAAGGAGGTGTCATAACCGGTCTAGACCACGAACCCTTGCAGACTACCGTACCCCGGACGGATGTTTGAAGGTTTCGGAACCGCCGCTCCGTGGGTACCCGCGAGGACGCCCCGATGGCGACACGCTTAAGCCGATGTACGAATTTGGTCATTACAACACGAAACCGTACATCAGTGATACCATGCAGGACTACATCGAGCGGGTGACCGAGGGCGAGGACCTGACCCAGTCGGAGGCTCGCGAGGCCGCCCGGCTGGTGTTCGAGGGGGCGACGGAGGCCCAGATCGGCGCGCTGCTGGCGGCGCTCCGCGCGAAGGGCGAGACCGAGGCCGAGATCGCCGGCCTGGCCGAGGGGATGCGCGCGGCCGCACGGACCATCCACCCCGACCGGACGCCGCTGGTCGACACCTGCGGGACGGGCGGGGACGACCACGACACGATCAACGTCTCGACGACGAGCGCCATCGTCGTCGCCGGCGCGGACGTCCCGGTCGCCAAGCACGGGAACTACTCGGTCTCCTCCTCCTCGGGGAGCGCCGACGTGCTGGAGGAAGTCGGTGTAAACGTCGACGCCGAGCCCGACGCGGTCGAGCGGGCCATCGAGCGCGACGGTATCGGGTTCATGCTCGCGCCCGTGTTCCACCCCGCGATGAAGGCCGTCATCGGCCCGCGCAAGGAGCTCGGGATGCGGACGGTGTTCAACATCCTGGGACCGCTCACCAACCCCGCGGGCGCGGACGCCCAGGTCGTCGGGGTGTACGACCCCGACCTCGTCCCGGTGATGGCCCGCGCGCTCGCCCGGATGGACGTCGAGCGCGCGCTCGTCGTCCACGGCTCCGGGATGGACGAGATCGCCCTCCACGGCGAGACGACCGCCGCCGAGACCCGCGGTGACGAGGTCCGGGAGTTCACTATCACGCCCGCGGACCTCGGGCTGACGTCGGCGCCTGTCACGGAGGTCGCCGGCGGGGGGCCAACCGAGAACGCGGCGGACCTCCGGGGGATCGTCGGTGGCGAGGTGGATGGACCGAAACGGGACGTCATCCTCGCCAACGCCGGCGCCGCGATATACGTCTCCGGCGCGGCCGACTCGCTCGAGGCGGGCGTCGACCGGGCCCGCGAGGCGATCGACTCCGGTGCCGCCGCCGCGAAGCTCGAGGAGCTCCGGTCGGGCACATGAGCGGCCATACGAACGCCCCCGGCTCCGTACGCGTGAAGGTGTGTGGACTGACCGACGAGGCCGACCTCCGGGTCGCGGTCGACGCCGGCGCCGACGCCGTCGGGATAATTTCGGACGTGTCGGTCGAGACGCCACGGGAGGTGTCGCCGGAGCGAGCCCGCGAACTCGCCGAGGCCGTCTCGCCGTTCGTGACGAGCGTCCTGGTGACGATGCCCGGTTCGGCCGAACGGGGCGTCGAGCTCGCCGAGCGGGTCGGCGCGGACGCGGTGCAGGTCCACGGCGACCTCTCTCCCGACGAGGCCGAACGGCTCCGCGGGACCTTCGAGGGGGACGTCCTCGTCGCCACGGACCACGCGACCGCACCCGAGTACGCCGACGTCGTCGACGGGCTCGTGATCGACTCCGTGGACGAGGCGGGCGCGGGCGGCACCGGTCGGACCCACGACTGGGAGCGTACCCGCGAGGTGGTTCGCGAGTTCGACGTGCCGGTCGTCCTCGCCGGCGGGCTGGTCCCGTCGAACGTCGCCGACGCGGTACGGGCCGTCCGGCCGTTCGCGGTCGACGTCGCCAGCGGCGTCGAGCGGACCGACGAACCGGGCCGGAAGGACCACGACGCGGTCCGGGCGTTCGTCCGCCGGGCGAAGCGTGCCGGCGAACGCGGCGAGGAGGTGACGGTCGAACCGTGACCCGCGGTACCGACGCGGTGGACACCGACCGCGAGACGTTCCGCGAGTACGCGGCGGACGCCCCCGCCGTGGTCAGGGTGGCGGTCGACCTCGACGTCGACGTCGAGCCGCTGGCGGCCTACGCCGC
>JBEPXB010000164.1:0-6378 GCA_041642135.1 Halobacteriales archaeon
CGGGGACGTTCCGCGAGCCGAACGTCGAGGGGCCGGTCGACGTGGTCGTCTCCAACTTCGCGATGCATCACCTCTCGGACGACGAGAAGCGCGAGGCCATCGAGGCCATCGCCGAACTGGGTCCCCGGCGGTTCGTCCTCGGGGACGTGATGTTCTTCGGCGAGCCCGACCCGTCGGAGCCGTTCTACTCGCCGGAGGTGGACGACCCCGCGACGGTCGGGACGCTGGCGGACGCGCTCACGGACGCGGGGTTCGCGCTGGTGGCCGTGGAGATGGTCCACGAGCAGGTCGGCGTGCTCGTCGCCGAGCGGGCCGTCGACGCCGAGCCGACCCACGAGGACGAACCCGTGGGGATGACCGAGGACTGAGCGCGCTGTGCGACACCTCCCGAAGCACCTCCGGCCGCGCTACCGCTACCTCGGCGTCGAGCTCCGGGCCCACCCCGATACCGGCATCGGGCGCGGGGCCTTCCAGCGGCACCTCTGGTACGCCGCCCAGAACCTCGTCGGCGACGTCGGGAGCGCCGAACTCGGCCTGGAGGTGCTCGGGTTCGAGTTCGCGGACGGCGAGGGGTACGCGGTCGTCCGGTGTCGACGGGGGACGGTCGACCGGGCACGGGCCGTCCTGGCGTGTCTCGACGACGTCGACGGCGAGCGGATCCGGGCGGTCGTCCGCGGTGTCAGCGGGACCGTGCGCGGCTGTGAAGAAAAGTATATACGGCGTCCGGGCGGAGTTTCCGAGGAGAGAACGGTCGCGTTCGCGGACGCCGACCGGCGCGCCGTCGTCCGTGAGGACGGGCTTTCCGTGCGCGTCGGGTCGTCGTACGTGGGGGCGACGCACCTCGACACCTGAACTATGCAGGGACAATCCCAACAGCAGGCCTACGACCGGGGTATCACCATCTTCTCCCCGGACGGTCGCCTCTACCAGGTCGAGTACGCACGGGAGGCAGTCAAACGAGGGACGGCGTCCGTCGGCGTACGGACGGCCGGTGGCGTCGTCCTCGCCGTCGACAAGCGCATCCGCTCGCCGCTGATGGAGCGGACCAGCGTCGAGAAGATCCACAAGGCCGACGACCACATCGGCATCGCCAGCGCCGGCCACGTCGCCGACGCCCGGCAGCTGATCGACTTCGCCCGCCGGCAGGCCCAGATCAACCAGCTCCGGTACGGCGAGCCGATCGGCGTCGAGACGCTCACCAAGTCGGTCACCGACCACATCCAGCAGTACACGCAGGTCGGCGGCGCCCGGCCGTTCGGCGTCGCGCTCATCATCGGCGGCGTCGAGGACGGCCAGCCCCGCCTCTACGAGACGGACCCCTCGGGGACCCCCTACGAGTGGAAGGCCCTGGCGGTGGGCGCCGACCGCGGCGAGATCGAGGACTACCTCGAGGAGCACTACGACGAGGAGATGGACCTCGACGGCGGGGTCGGCCTCGCGCTGTCGGCGCTCGCCTCCGCCAACGAGGGCTCCCTCACCCCGGAGGGCATCGGCGCGGCCACCATCGACGCCGAGACGGCGACGTTCCGCGAGGTCTCCGACGAGGAACTCGAGAGCCACCTCGCCGAGAACGACCTCCTCGCGCCCGAAGACGAGGAGGACGAGGCCTAACCCCTCGCGCTCGGTCCACCACCGGGCGGCCTCCCGGCACGCGAACACCTTTTATCCGGGCGGCTCCCTACCGGGACATATGATATCGCTCGACGAGGCGGTGACCGCCCGCCTGGAGTCCCACGGCCAGCGGTTCGAGGTGCTCGTAGACCCGGACGCGGCGCTGGCGATAAAGCGCGGGGAGTTCGACGGCGACCTCGAGGACGTCATCGCCGCCGAGGACGTCTTCGAGGACGCCTCGCGGGGCGACCGACCGCCCGAAACGGCCCTCGAGGAGGTGTTCGGGACGACCGACCCGATGGCGATCATCTCCGAGGTGGTCGAACGCGGGGAGATCCAGATCACGGCCGAGCAGCGCCGCGAGATGCAAGAACAGAAGCGCCGCCAGCTGATCAACAAGATCGCGCGCAACGCGGTCAACCCGCAGATGGACGACGCGCCCCACCCGCCCGAGCGGATCGAGCGCGCGCTAGAGGAGGCGGGGTTCAGGGTCGATCCGATGGAACCCGTCGAGAACCAGGTCGACGACGCGCTCGACGCTCTACGTCCTGTTATCCCCATCCGCTTCGACGAGGTGGTCATGGCCGTCCGGCTCCCCGCCGAGTACGCCGGGAGCGGCCAGGCACAGGTGCGCCAGTTCGGGGAACTCGAGCGCGAGGAGTGGCAGAACGACGGCTCCTGGGTCGGCGTCGTCCGGTTCCCCGCCGGCCTCCAGAACGACTTCTACGACCTCGCGAACGAGGTCTCCTCGGGCGAGGCCGACACCCGCGTCATCAAGGACGAGGACGAGATCGGCACGCGCTGAGTCGGCGCGGTCGGAACGCGCCGAGTCGTCCCGGCTCGCCAGCCGTGCCGAATACGGCACGCGACCTCGTCACCGACGGGTCTCGTGAGTCCTATCGGGCGGTCGGACTGTGACGAGGAGTTCGTTTCCGAAGTAGGTAATCTTAACAACGAACGCGATGACCTCACTACCATGACTTGGTCCAACCAGGAGTGGTGGCCGAACCTGTTGCGGCTGGACGTCCTCGACGACAACGCACGGGACCTCAGTCCGTACGGCGAGGACTACGACTACGCGGAGGAGTTCGGGAAACTCGACCTCGAGGAGGTGAAGTCGGACATCCAGGAGGTGATGACGACTGAACAGGAGTGGTGGCCGGCCGACTACGGACACTACGGGCCGCTGTTCATCCGGATGGCGTGGCACAGCGCCGGGACGTATCGCACCCTCGACGGTCGGGCCGGGGCGTCCGGCGGCCTCCAGCGCCTCCCACCCGAGAGCAGCTGGCCCGACAATATCAACCTCGACAAGGCCCGCCGTCTGCTTCAACCGGTCAAGCAGAAGTACGGCCGAAAGCTCTCGTGGGCGGACCTGATCGTCCTCGCCGGAAACGTCGCCCTGGAGTCGATGGGTTTCGAGACGTTCGGTTTCGCCGGCGGCCGCGAGGACGAGTTCAAGCCCGACGAGGCCGCCGAGTGGGGCCCCGAAACCGAGTGGGAAACGACCTCGCCCGAGCGCTTCCACGAGGGAGAGGTAGGCGATCTCAAGGACCCGCTCGCGAACACCGTGATGGGACTCATCTACGTGAACCCCGAGGGCCCGTACGGCGAGCCGGACCTCGAGGGCTCGGCGAAGAACATCCGCAACGAGTTCGAGCGCATGGCGATGAACGACGAGGAGACGGTCGCGCTCATCGCCGGCGGCCACACCTTCGGGAAGGTCCACGGCGGCGGCGACCCCGACGAGAACCTCGGCCCCGAACCCGAGGCGGCGCCCATCGAGGAACAGGGCCTCGGCTGGAAGCAGGATCTCGACGAGAAGGCCGGGATGATCACCAGCGGGATCGAGGGTCCGTGGAACGCCACACCGACCCAGTGGGACATGGGCTACGTCGACAACTTGCTCGATCACGAGTGGGAGCCCCACAAGGGCCCCGGCGGTGCGTGGCAGTGGCGACCGGTCGACGAGGAGGAGATCGAGCACGCGCCGGACGCGTTCGACCCATCGGAGACGCAACGGCCGATGATGCTGACGACGGACGTCGCCCTGAAGCACGACCCCGACTACCGGGAGGTCCTGGAGCGCTTCCAGGAGAACCCCGGCGAGTTCCAGCAGGCCTTCGCGAGGGCGTGGTACAAGCTCATCCACCGCGACATGGGTCCACCCGTGCGGTTCCTCGGCCCGGAGGTCCCCGACGAGGAGATGCTCTGGCAGGACCCCATCCCCGACGTCGATCACGGCCTGATCGGCGACGAGGAGACCGCCGAACTCGAGGCGGAACTCCTCGACTCGGACCTGACCGTCTCGCAACTGGTCAAGACCGCCTGGGCGGCGGCATCGACGTACCGCGACAGCGACAAGCGCGGTGGCGCGAACGGCGCCCGGATCCGACTCGAGCCCCAGCGGAGCTGGGGCGTGAACGAGCCCGAGGAACTGGAGACGGTCCTGGAAACCCTCGAAGGGATCCAGGAGGAGTTCAACGGCTCGCGCTCGGACGGGACGCGGGTCTCGCTCGCCGACCTGATCGTGCTGGGCGGCAACACGGCCGTCGAGCAGGCCGCGGCGGACGCCGGCTACGACGTGGAGGTGCCGTTCGAACCGGGCCGCACGGACGCCTCGCAGGAGCAGACCGACGTCGAATCCTTCGAGGTGCTCGAACCGAAGGTCGACGGCTTCCGGAACTATCTCGGTGACACCGGCGATTTCGACGACTTCAACGGCTCTCTCGAGGAGCGGCTGGTGGACAAGTCGGAGCTACTGAACCTGTCCGTGCCCGAGATGACGGTGCTGGTCGGCGGCATGCGCGCGCTGGGCGCGACATACCGCGACACCGACCGCGGCGTCTTCACCGACCGGCCGGGAACGCTGACCAACGACTTCTTCGTGAACCTGCTCGACATGGACTACGAGTGGGAGCCGGTCTCGGAGGACGAGACCGTCTTCGAGGGCCGCCACCGCGACACCGACGAGATCGAGTGGGAGGCCACCCGCTTCGACCTCGTCTTCGGCTCGAACGCCCGGCTTCGCGCCATCGCGGACGCCTACGGTGCCGACGACGCCGGGGAGAAGTTCGTGCGGGACTTCGTGGACGCGTGGCACAAGGTGATGACCCTCGACCGCTTCGACCTCGAGTGACCTGAACCGGGCGCTCCCGGGTCGGAAACCGGACACGACGTGTGGTCGGAGCGTAGGTCGCTTCCGCGGATGCCCCGTCGAGAACCGAGGTTGGGTCCGACCGGCCGGTGGACGTACGGTCAGACCAGCCGGCGGGGTGTCGGGTTCTTCGAACCGGACGGGACGTGACTTCGAGAGTTCGACCGTCGCAAACGAACCTACCTGCCGGTCACGTCTGCCGGCGAGGCTACCCACCGGTCACGGTTGATAGCGAGAGGGGTTCGACGGGATCTCGCCACTGCCTCGGCTCCGTCACCCACTGGACTCGCGTCTACTCCTCGATATCGTCGACGATCTCCTCGGGGTCGATGTCGGCCTCCTCGAGGGCCTCCTCGACGTCGACGTCACCGCCCGGGGCACCGCCGCCCATGCCGCCCATGCCGCCCATGCCGCCCATCATCCCGCCGGTGCCGTCGAGGACCTCCTCGACGACGATGCGGTCGATGCCGGTCTTGTCGATGACCTCCTGGGCGATCTGCTGTTTCTGGAACAGCCACTGCTGGTTCATCGAGAGCTGCGGCGTCGCCTCGATGTAGAGGGTGCGCTTCTCGACGGTCTCGGTGACCGTCTCGGGCTCGGCGACGCCGGCTTCGCCGGCTTCCTGCGGGGTCTCCGACCCCGCTCTGTCCTCCTCGTCGGGGTCGGGCTCTTCGACGCGGGTCTCCTCGACCTCCTCGTCCTCGATCCGCATCTCGAGGTCGAGGTCGAGGAACATGTTCAGCAGGCCGCGCGCCCGCTCGAGCTGGTCCTCGACGACCTCGACGACCTCGTACTCGTACTCGATCTCCTCGCCGGCCAGCGGGTGGTTGAAGTCCACGCGGGCACGGCCGCCGATGATCGTCTCGAGGGTTCCCTGTCGGCCGTCGATCTGGATGCGGGCGCCGGGGTAGCGGTCGTCGTCGTCGATCTTCGAGGCCGAGACCGTCTCGACCTGCGACTCGTCGTACTCTCCGAACGCCTCGCCCGCGGGGATGGTAACCGAGCCCGAGTCGTCGGCCTCCTTGCCGATTATGTCCGCCTCGACGGCTTCGAACAGGTGGCCCGACCCGAGGACGATGGTCCGTGGCTCGAACGTGCCCTGGTCGGCGACGCCCTCCTCCTCGGCCACCTCCGGGTCCGTGGTGTCGACGAGCTGGCCCCCCTCGACGGTCCGGGCGGTGTAGTCCAGCCGGACGAAGTCCCCGTCCCGGAGGCCGCTCTCCTCCTCGTCCCCTTCGGCATCCTCGTCCGCCTCGTTCTCCTCGGCTTCGGCCTCGGCCTCGGTCTTCTCGGTCTCCTCGTCGGCCGACCCGGACTCCGTCTCCTCGACGTCGGGTTCGGACGCGGCGTCGGCGTCGGCGTCGCTCTCCGCCGCCTCTGTCTCCTCGACGTCCTCGGACTGGTCGCTCATAGCCTCACGGACTGTCGTGCCACCCTTAACAATCACGTTTCGTCCCCGCTACGGGGGTGTCACTACCTGTCGTGGACGGCCAGGCTTTTGCCGACCACGAGCCTCCGTGGGGTCGTGTACGAGGTGGAACTCAAGCTCCGGGCCGAGCACGGGCCGGTCCGCGAGCGGCTGGCCGAACTCGCGGCCGAGCCGCTGGGGC
>JBEPXB010000165.1:0-6369 GCA_041642135.1 Halobacteriales archaeon
GCCAGGGGCCGCGAGCAGACGAGGAGGGGTTCGAGGCCCAGTACTTCTCCCGCGAGGACGGCACCGAGAACGAGCGGATCTGGGACGAGGCCGCGGCGAACGAGGCCCACGAACGGCTCGCTGGGGCCGAGACCGCGACGGTCACCTCGGTCAGGCGGCGGCAACGGACCGACGACCCGCCGGCCCCGTTCAACACGACGCAGTTCATCCGCGCGGCGAGCTCGATCGGACTCTCCGCACAGAAGGCGATGAGCATCGCCGAGGACCTCTACACCGCGGGCTACGTCACCTACCCGCGGACGGACAACACGGTCTACCCGGAGGACACCGACCCGCGGGCACTGCTGGAGACGTTCGCGGACACGGGGGCGTTCGGCGAGGACGCCGCCTCGCTGCTCGACCGCGAGGAGATCGAACCGACTCGCGGGGAGACGGAGACGACCGACCACCCGCCGATCCATCCGACGGGAGAGATCCCCGGCCGGCAGGAGCTCTCCGAGGACGAGTGGAAGGTGTACGAACTCGTGGTGCGGCGGTTCTTCGCGACGGTCGCGGAGCCGGCGGTCTGGGAGCACCTGCGCGTCGTTGCAGAGGCGAACGGCTGTTCACTGAAGGCCAACGGCAAGCGGCTCCTCGAGCCGGGTTACCACGCCGTCTACCCGTACGGTTCGGCGAGCGAGAGCCACGTCCCAGACGTCGAGGAGGGCGAGGAGCTCGCGGTGACGGAGGTGCGGCTGGAGGCGAAACAGACCCAGCCCCCGCGACGGCGCGGGCAGTCCCGGCTCATCGAGGAGATGGAACGTCTCGGGATCGGAACCAAGTCGACACGCCACGGTACCCTCCAGAAGCTCTACGACCGCAACTACATCGAGGACGACCCGCCCCGTCCGACACGACTGGCGATGGCCGTCGTGGAGGCGGCCGAGGCGTTCGCCGAGCACGTCGTCGACGAGGGGATGACCGCCCGGCTCGAACGGGACATGACCGCCATCGCCGAGGGGGAGAAGACCCTCGACGAGGTGACCGAGGAGTCCCGGGAGATGCTCGAGGAGATCTTCGCGGAGCTCCACGACTCCCGGGAGGCCATCGGCGACCACATCCGCGAGGCGCTCAAGGAGGACAAGGTGCTCGGGCCGTGTCCCGAGTGTGGCGAGCGGCTGCTCGTCCGGCGCTCGCGCCGTGGGTCGTACTTCGTCGGCTGTGACGGCTACCCCGACTGCGAGTTCACCCTCCCGCTGCCTTCGAACGGCGAACCGACGACGATCGACGAGGTCTGCGATGATCACGACCTGAAGCACGTGAAGATGCTCGCCGGACGCTCCACGTTCGTCCACGGCTGTCCGATGTGCGAGGCCGCGCGGGCCGACGACGAGGACGACGTCGTCATCGGCACCTGTCCGGACTGTGGTTCGGAGGAGGGCGGCGAACTCGCCATCAAGCGGACCCGTGCCGGCGGGCGGCTCGTGGGCTGTACGCGCTATCCCGACTGCGAGTACTCGCTACCGCTCCCCCGGCGCGGCGAGATCGAGGTCACCGACACCTACTGCGAGGAGCACGATCTCCCCGAACTCGTCGTCCACAACGACGGCGACGACCCGTGGGAGCTCGGGTGTCCGATCTGCAATTACGCGGAGTACCGCGAGCGCAACCGCGTCACCGACCTCACGGACCTCGACGGCGTCGGGGCGAAGACCGCCGAGAAGCTCGAAGCCGCCGGCGTCGGCACCCTCGCCGAACTCCGCGCGGCCGACCCCGAGACCCTGGCCGCCGAGGTTCAGGGAGTGAGCGCCGACCGGGTCCGAGGCTGGCAGTCCGAACTCCCGGAGGGAGATGCGGAGGGAGCAGCGAACGAGGGAGCAGCGGTAGCCTCGAATTCCGAAGCCGAGGTCGGTGCCGACGAAGAGCCGCCCGGGACCGCCGCCGCTTCGGGCGACGGCGACGGGATACTCGAGGACGTCGAGCGGGAGGTCGAGGACCTCGAAGAGCCCCCACAACAGGGCTGATACGGACGGTTGTAACGATTTACCGGCGATCCTCCAGCCGTGGTCGGTGATCGCCGGCAAAGGACTACAACCGTCCGTACGAGTTCCCCGGGTCTGCGGAAGCGTCGAGGCCGCGGGGAAGAGACGATCCGGGGACGCCGTCTTGCGACCGTCTGACGCCCGTCGTACACCGCGAGTGGGTTTAATAACGGCCACGGGGAGGGACGAGTGTGTCAGTCCGTTCCGACCCGCTGGACCGCCTCGCCATCCCGGACGGGACCACCGTCGAGGAACACGACCTCGTGACCGAGGGCGACGTGATCGTCGGGGGACAGACGACCGTCGAGTTCGGCGTCCGCGGCCGGAACGTCATCGCGGGCGAGCGGGTCCGGTTCGGCGGCGACATCGAGGCCAGCGGCGACTGTCGGCTGGATATGTGGTGTGACGTCGAGGGGAACGTGCTCGTCGGCGGGGACGCCTACCTCGGCGAGCGGGTCCACGTCGGCGGCCAACTGATGGTCTCCGGCGACCTGGATATCGGCGACGATGTCGACATCGACGAGGGGTTCGAGGCCAACGGCTGGATCGTCATCCGCAACCCGATGCCTGCGATCGTCTTCCTGTTCATCTACCTCTCACAGCTCCTGCGCATCGGCGAGGAGGAGGCCGCAGAGGAGGTGGTCGACGAACTCCAGCGGTCGACCGAGCGCGAGCACGAACCCGTGATCGTTCCCCGTGGTGCGCGGGTGAGCGACGACGCGTGGCGGGTCTCGACTCCCGCCGAGGTCGGCGCCGAGTGCCGCCTCCACGGCAACCTCCGGGCGAAGTCGCTCGAGGTCGGCCGGGACACCGAGGTGTTCGGCTCGCTCCGGGCGAAGGGCGACGTGACCGTCGCCGAGGGGACGGTCGTCCACGGCGACGTGACGACCCGTAACGGCGACGTGGCCATCGCCGCCGGCACGCAGATCCGCGGCGACGTCTCCTGCGAGGACCTCGACCTCCACGACGACGCGGAGGTCGACGGCACGATCCGGGCCCGCGGCGAAGTGGCCATCCGCCGGGACGACGCACGCCCGAGCATCGCCGACGCCGAGGCGAGGGGCGACGACGGGGCCGACGACGACGAGCCGACCGAGCTCGCGACGGCGGTGTCCCCGGACGGCACCGACGGCCCGCCCGAGCCGACCGACTGGTCGGAGCTGACCCCGGCAGTCACCCGTGTCGAGTCGACGCCCCCCGACGCCGGCGCCGACGACACCGACACCGACGACACCACCGGGGAGAACGGCGACGAACGGGGGCTCGGGGACGTCATCGCCGAGGCCGAGCGGTAGACCCGACCCGGTCACACGGCCGATCGAGGACCGTCCGGTCACGTCCGACGGGGGACGGCCGGGGAGGTCGCGGAACCGAACACGGCTCCGACCGGGGGACCCGCGGCCGTCATACGGTCGTGCGTAACCGTTTTCGGCGATCTTTAGGACGATCGGTGTCTCGAGACCGGTGGGATACAACGAGGGGCTGTGAGGCGGCAAAGAATTACGCACGACCGTATCAGACCCGGAGATCGAGGAGGTCCGGGTGTCCCCGGAGGTCGTCGGGCGGGTCGGCCCCCGCGGCGACGCGATCGCGGAGTTCCTGCCACTCCCGGTGTCTGACGAACAGCCTGACGGGTATCTCGGGGACGTCGAGTATCTTGGCGATCGACAGCCGGTGGTGGCCACCGACGAACAGTAGGCGGCCGTCGCGCCCGACGTTGACCACGACCTCGTCGTGGGCGTACCGGAACCGCTCCGGGTTCGTCTCCGGGGCGTCGTCGTCGGTCTCTAGCAGTTCCCGCTTCGAGCGGTAACCGTTCTCCCTGATGTCCTCGTACAGCCGGTCGAGCCACCGACACCGCTCTATCACCTCCTCGCGGGTCTCGCAGCCGTGCCAGCTCCAGTTCGAGTCCCGCCCGAGCTCCTGTACGACCTTCCTGACGTACGGCACCTCCTGCCAGTTCCGTCCCTCCTCGAACCGCTCCACGAACGAACGGTGGATGGTGATGGTGCTCTCGGGGGGATAGACCGTCCGCTCGCCGAACCGGTCGAGGTCCCGGTCCCAGTCCCCGCCGACCACCAGCCCGCAGTTGGCGTACTTGTTCCCGACGTACGCGAACCGCCGCCGGGAGTTGTAGACGACGTCGTCGGGGTCGACCCGGACGATCCGGAACGGGTCCGGACGGGCGTCGAAGTCGCCCGAGCGGGTCCAGTTCCGCCGGGCCCGGTACCGGTAGTACAGCGGGACGCCGGTCCGCGGGACGTGCCGCCCGAGGAAGACCAGCCCCTTCCGGGCCAGCGTCGGGAGGCCGTCCTCGACGGCCACCTCGCGGGCCCGCTCGAGTCGAAATCCCACTCCGTCCACCTCGGTAGTCCTAACGAGATCGACGTACACGTATGTATCGGCCGACCGTCGGATCGCGGGCGTGTCGATAGCTTCATCCGCCCGCGGTGGCCCCCTCCGGCCATGACCGTCAGGCAGGGGTTCACCGTCGAGCACGGTGCCGACCCGGAGGTGGCGTCCGCGTTCGCCGCCGAGCGCGGCTTCGACTTCCTCGAACTGAACATGGACTGGACGTTCGAGCGCTCGAGGGTCGACCCCGGGCCGGTCCGGGAGCTCGCCGAGCGCCACGGGCTGGAGCTCCGTGTCCACCTCCCCTACCACCTCGAGGTGGCCTCGCCCCACGAACACGTCCGCGAGGGCGCCTGCCGGGAGCTGGAGGCGAGCGTCGACGCCGCGGTCGAGATGGGCGCCGACCTGGGGGTCTTCCACGCCAGCACGTTCGCTCGGCTGGACAAGTGGGACCGCGAGTGGCTCGGCGAGGTCCTCTACGAGTCGGTCGAGCGGGTGGTGGCGTACGCCCGCGACCGGGGGTTCGAGGCGGTCGTCGAGAACCTCAACACACCGTTCTTCACGGCGGGTGACTTCCCCGAGCTGTTCGGCCGGACGGACGCCTCGGCCTGTCTGGACACCGGCCACGCCCACGCGACGGGCTGTTCGCTCGCCGAGCAGGCCGACCTCCTGCGCGAGTTCGGCGACCGGATCCCGCACGTCCACCTGAACGACACCCGGATCGACGCGGACGACGAACACCTCCCGGTCGGGGTCGGGAAACTCGACTTCGGCGCGCTCGCCGACGCGATGGTCGAGACCGGGTGGTCGGGAACCTGCACCCACGAGGTGTACACGTTCGACCACGAGCCGCGGGCGTTCGGCAAGCGGAACTTCGACCGGCTGCTGGCTCGCTGATCCGGGCGGGTCTACAACTCGAACTCGACGCCGCGGAACTCGAACCGGGCGCCCCCGTCGGCGCCCTCGGTCACCGACAGCGTCCAGTCGTGTGCCTCGGCGATGCGCCGGACGATGTTCAGCCCGAACCCGGTCCCGTCCGGCGCCGTCGAGTGGCCCGGTTCGAGCACCGCCTCGCGCCGCTCGGGGGGGATCCCCGGCCCGTCGTCCTCGACGTAGAACCCGTCCTCGAGGTCGCCGAACCGGACGGTCACCGCCGCCGGAGCACTCTCTTCGTCGGGCGCCGTCGGGGGTGCCGCGGCGTTACGCTCCGCGGCGTCAACAGCGCCCGAAGGGTGCTGATCGCTCTTCGAGGGGGCCTCGGAAACGTCGCCGGACACAGACCGGCTGCTCGCGGAACTGCGTTCCGCGCTGTCGTCGGGTGGAATCCGACTGCCCGCGGAGCTTTGCCCCGCGCTGTCCTTCCGAGCCTGCGATGAAGGGCTCGTGGAGCCATGCTCCACGGCGTTACGGACGAGGTTCTCGAAGAGCTGCTGGAGTCGGGTCGCGTCGGCCCGGACGACGCGGTCGGTCCGTATCTCGGGCGCTGCGCCGGCCGTCTCGACGCTCCGCCAGGCCGCCTCCGCCACGTCGGCGAGGTCGACCGGCCCGACCTCGGTCGCCGCACGGTCCTCCCGGGCCAGCGCGAGGAGGTCCTCGAGGAGCCCCCGCATCCGGTCGTGGGCGCGCGCCACCGCGTCGAGGTGGTCGCTATCGCACTCCTCGCGCGCCATCTCGAGCCGTCCGGCCGCGACGTTCAGCGGGTTCCGGAGGTCGTGGCTGACGACGCCGGCCAGCGCCTCCAGCCGCTCGTTCTGCCGCTCGATCTCCCGTCGGCGGGCCCGCTCGTCGGTCACGTCCTGGGTCATCGCCAGGCCGGCGACGACCGTCCCCGCCTCGTCCCTGACGGGGACGACGTGGGCCCGGAAGGTCCGGTCCTCGTACTCGAATTCGAAGCGCCGGTGTTCGCCCTCCAGGGCGGCCCGGTAGTGGTGGAGGTACGACTCGCAGTAGCCCTCGGAGTGGGCCTCGCGGAGGGTGGAACCATCCATCCCGGCCG
>JBEPXB010000166.1:0-6368 GCA_041642135.1 Halobacteriales archaeon
CGGCTTGATGGCCATGGCGGACGAACGCCGCTGTGGAGCAAAAAAGGTTCGAAAGCCCCCTCGGGGCTTCGTACCCGGATCCACCACGCCACCGCCACGTCACCACTCGGCATCGGCGTACTCCCGGACCCGCTCGAACGCCTCCCGTTCGGCGGGACCGCCCGCTGTATCGACGACGGACTCGAAGTACCGGAGCCGCTCGATCAGTTCCGCCCGGTCGTAGGCGTCCACATCCAGCCGCGATGCGGCGACCGTCGCCTCGACGACCGCGTAGTACCCCCGGTTGGTCGTCGGGACCGACTCGCGGACCACCCGCGACTCGGCGGGCGAGAGCGCCCAGTCGACCCACTCCGTTCCGCCGGACTCCCCGTCGCCGATGCGTTCGACCTCGACCCGGACCCACGCGTCGGCGTCCTCGAGGACCGGGTCGTCGGACTCGCGTATCGAGAGCGCCGCGTCGACGAACGTCCGCGGGTCGCGCGTGAACTGGACGTACCCGCCGCCGCGCTCGGTGAAGTTGCGGCGCGTCCGCGTGCGCCCCCACGTCCGGGCGGTTAGACGACCGTCCCCTGTCGCTGGATTCCCGTCCTCGACATCGGGGGGCCCGGCAGAGCCGTCACTCCCGGGCGCACGGAGGCCGAGCGCGGCGAGGTTCCACTTCCCGTTCGGGCCGAGCGTCGTCACGACGCTCTCGGTAATCCCCCGCAGGTCGAGGGCCGCGGGCCATTCCCCACCGCCCATCTCAGACCTCCAGCCCCCGGCGGAGCGCGACGAACAGCGCGCCCGCCGTGAGGTCCGCGGTCGTACCCGGGTTGATGCCGCGCTCGACGAACTCCTCGGCCAGGTCTTCGCCACTCTCCTCGCCGTCCAGGACGGCCCGCGCTCGACGCGTCGCCTCCTCGGCGGCCTCCCGACCCGAGGTCTTCACCACGAACGTGTCCACCTCGGCGGCCAGCAGCCGGAGGAACGCCCGGGACGTGCGGTCGGGGACCGGCCCGTCGTCGGCGAGGAGCCATCCGGCGGCCTCGAAGGTGCGCTCGAACCCGCCGACCCACTCGGCGGCCACGCCGTCGACCTCGGCCGAGAGGTCCATCACCCCCTCGAGAGTCAGGCCACGCTCGCGGAGCGCGGGGGCCGCGTCGCTCCCCCGTCGGACGTCGAGCTCGTCGAGCCCCTCGGGCGGGTCCTCGACGGCGACGGCCACGTGCTCGAACGCCCGGTAGAACGAGACGGCGTCCTCGACGGTGGTTTCCCTCACGGCCTCGGTCGCGCCGGCGGGCGAGAGGTCCCCGCGGGCGGCGGCCCGGACCAGCGGCGCCAGCAGGAGTAACGCGCCGAACTGCGTGTTGCCGCCGCGCTGGTCGGCCATCCCTTCGACGGCCCGATCGAACGCCGCCCCGAGCGGGCCGTCCCCGACGATCAGCTCCAGCCCGGGCCACGATCCCACGGCCCCGGCCACGAAGTGCTCGAACCGGAGGTCGGGGTGGTCCCGGTGCCGGTCGACGTTGCCCGGCTTGGGTGTACCGGTGACCTCCAGCAGGAGCGCGAGCGCGGCGTCCCCGACGACCGACCTCACGCGGAGAGCCCTCGCTCGCGGGGGTGTTCGGTGAACCACTGCTCGACGGCCCGGCGGACCCGCTTCAGGACCCGGGGGTCGTCGCTCGGCCGGCCGACCGACACCGCGTCCGCGCCGTACTCGAGGTACTCGTGTGTCGTCCCGCGGTCGCGCACGCCGTTGTTGGCGAGGAGGAACAGGTCGGTCGCCTCGCGTAACTCGGCGACCACGGGTTCGGAGTCCATCGCGTCGACGTGGATGACCGACGCACCCGCCCGCTCTGCAGCCCGCGCCGTCTCCACGAGGTCCACGCCCTCGACCTCGGCGCGGAGCTTTACCGAGGTCGTCGCGCCGGCCTCGCTCGCCGACCGGACCTGTGCTGCGAGCCGGTCCGTATCGCGGAGGAGCGTCTCGCCGGCCCCCGCCTCGCACATCTCCGCCTGCCGGCAGTGGGCGTTCACCTCGAGTATCGCCCCGCGGTCGGCACAGACCCGCGCGGCACGGCGCAGGGGATCGAGCGTGGTCGTCCGGACGTTGAACGCCCCGCGGATGGGGAGGTCCGCGACCGCCTCCAGCTGGCCGTCGACGAACGCCACCGGATCGGCGGGGAGGAACTCCGTCCGGTCGCGGTCCGCGACCATCTCGCCGGCGGCCTCCCGGGTCGCATCGTCGAGCGCGATGCCGCCCATGAACGCACAGCCGACGTGGGGCGCCGCCGTTCGCGCCCAGCCGGCATCGGACTGTCCGGAGAGGGAGGCGACGGCCACCCGCGGTTCGAAGGGGTCGAATTCGCCCATTCAGGCCACCACCCCCAGGGCCTCCCGGACGGCGCGCGCCACCCGCAGGCTGTCGGCCTCGGTGTCGAGTGTGGTGTCCGTCCGGACGACCGGCCGGTCCAGATCCGTCTCGTCGGCGTCGTCGAGGACGAACGCGTCGGCGAACGGGTAGGCCTCGGCCACCCCCCGCGTGGAGGGTTCCATCCCGACCGCGGCCATCAGGTCGGCGGCCGGTCCCGAGAACACTGTCTCGCCGACGAACGGCGAGACCGCGACGACCGGCGTCCGCGAGAGCGCGTCGCGGAACCCGTCCATCGCGAGCATCGGGCCGATGCTCGTGACCGGGTTCGAGGGGCCGATCACCACGGGCGCGTCGAGCGCCGCCAGCACCTCGTCGGTCGGCTCCGCGGTCTCCGCTCCCCGGAACTCCACGCCCGATACCTCGGGCTCGGCACGATGACCGACCCACCACGACTGGAAGTGCTCGAAACCCTCGTCGGTGTGGATCAGCGACGCGACGGGGTCGTCGCTCATGGGGAGCAGGTCCCGCTCCAGGTCGTAGGCGTCCGCGAGCGTTCGGGTGACCGCGGTGAGGGTGTGTCCCTCGTCGAGCAGCGACGTTCGCGTGACGTGGACGGCCCGGTCGCGGTCGCCGATCTCCATGAACTCCGCGACGCCGGAGAGCCGCCGCCACCGGGCGATCTCCCGGCCGCTCGTCTGCCGGTCGTGTGAGAGATAGCGCGGCCCGCCCTCCAGTCCGGCCGCGTCGGCCAGCCGGTGGAGTTCCTCGTGGGTGTGCGTGGAGTCGTCCTCGATCCCCCACCACCGCTCGCGGTCCAGCACCTCGCCGTCCATGAAGAGGACGGTGTCGAGGTCGGGACAGACCAGCAGTCCGCCGAGTTCGACGTCGTCACCGGTGTTGCCCACCACCGGCGTCTCCGCGGGCGGGAAGATCCCCCCGGCGCCGGTCAGGAGCTTCGGCGTGCCGGTCCCCCCGGCGAGGAACGTGGTCATACCCGACCTGTGCGGGCTCCGGATTAATGGCTTGCGACCACCGCGGCGACCGGCGACAGCGAGGCGAGGACGGTCGAGGACCTCCGGACCCACCGTCGCCTCGGTGTCCCCGGGTAGGTGAGACGAAACTCAGACCGGCAGTTCGTAGACGTACTCCTCGTGTTTCTCGCCGCCGCTCTCCTCGACGCGCCGGTCGACCCGCTCGAACCCGTAGGACTCGTAGAACGCGACGCCCACGTCGTTCTCCGCGAGGACGACCAGCCGGAGACGATCCGCCCCATCGGGGAGTCGCTCGCGGAGGTCGTCGACGAGGTGGGTCCCGAGCCCCTCGCCCCACGCGTCGGGGTGAACGTAGAGCCGGGCGACGCGGAACACCCCCTCGCGGTCCGGGTCCGTGACAGCGTCGACTACCCCGAGCACGTCGCTCTCCCTGACGGCCACGAGGAGGGTCCTGTCGTCGTCGGTCGCCCCCTCACGGAGGTCCTCGACGGACCACCACGAGTCGAACAGTTCCTCGACGGTCTCCGGGCCGTGGATCGGGTCGTACGCGGCGTGCCACGACGCTCGCCCGACCGCGCGTATCGCCTCCGCCTCACCGGGACGGGCGGGCCTGACGCTCGACTCCGCCATGTCGGCGGGTCGTGACGCCTCCGTCATGGTTCTGACGCCCGACGGAGCGGAGACACCGAGGCTCAAGCGGTCCTTTGAAACTCGGCGGGCCTTATCACCCTCCGGATCGAACGGCCGGGCATGCGCCGCCGACAGGTCCTCCGTCTCGGTGCCGCCGCGCTCCCCGCCGCCCTGGCCGGATGTACCTCGACGGGTGGCGCCGACGGCGGGTCGACCGACTCGCCATCGCCGTCGCCGACGGACCCACCCACACCCACGTCCACGCCGTCGCCGACACCCGCCGGGACGCCCGTCGAAGTCGTTTCGACCGACGGCGGTCCGGACATCCCGGTCGAGTACGACGCGACGATGGCCGAGCCGCTGGCGACCGGCGAGCACCCCGCCCGACTCCGCGTGACGATACGGAACCCAACCGATTCGGAGGTGGTCCTCGGCGAGGAGCGCGCGGTGCAGTTCCACCACGTCACGAGCGAGGACGGGGCGCTCTACCTGCTGCCTACCGGTGACCGGGTGGAGGAACTCGCAGAACCGGGCTGCTGGCGGTTGACCGACGGCGTCGCGGTCGCCGAGTACTACGGGACCGTCGCGATCCCCGCCGGCGAGTCGATGGGCGCGGAGTCGTACGTCCTCGGGAACGTCGACCTCCCCGAGGGGGCGTGTCTGCCGTCGGGCGAGCACCGGGTGGCGACAAACGGGCGGGTGGCCGGTGACGCGGACGCGATCCTCCAGGGCGACGACGCGACCGAGTTCGAGTGGGGGTTCACTCTCCGGGTCGGGTAGTCGAGGCCCCGTCGCCTCCCGGCGGCCGGACGCCCGTCGGGTGCCCGACGGTCACAGTCCGGTCGGGTGTTCGATGTACGTCGTCTCGATACCCTCCTCCCAGCCCTCGACGACCTCTCGGAGCGACTTGACGCCGAACGTCTCCGTCGCGTAGTGGCCGGCGAGGAGGACGTTCACCCCCGCTTCGCGGGCCTCGTGGTAGGCGGGCTGTTTCCCCTCGCCTGTGATCAGGGTGTCGACCCCCTCCTCACGTGCTTCGTCCAGCCAGTCCGTCCCGCTCCCGGTGATGATCCCCACGTCCTCGACACGCTCGGGGCCGAAGTCGAGCACTCGAACGCCGTCGTTCGGGAGTTCGGTCAGCCGGTCGCGCAGGCCATCGACGCTCCGCGCTTCGCCCGCCCGCGCGCGGACGCCGACCGTCGCCGGTCCCTCCCGCCCGAACCCGTCCACGACTTCCAGACCGAGGAAGTCGGCGAGTCCGGCGGCGTTTCCGAGTTCCCGGTGAGCGTCGAGCGGGAGGTGGACGGCGTAGAGCGCGAGATCGTTCCCGAGGAGCGCGGCGAGCCGGTCGTACTCCTTGCCGGTGACGCGGTCGATGCCGCCCCACGAGACGCCGTGGTGGACGACCAGCACGTCCGCATCCCACTCCGCGGCCGCCTCGAACGTGAGTTCGACACCGTCGACGGCGAACGCGGCCCGATCGACGGTGGCGTCCTCGGCGCCGACCTGGAGGCCGTTGACCGCGTAGTCCAGCCCGTCGAGGCCCTCCACGTCCAGCAGGTCGTCGAGCCGCGCGGCGAACTCGGTGAGCTCCATGTACCCGGTGAGGGGCGCCCGGGGCTTGTATCGGGCGGTCGACCGGGTCAGAGAGTCGTCCAGAGGAACGCCAGCGCGGCCAGGACGATCACTCCCAGCACGATGGAGACGGCGGCCGCCCGGAGCGACCGCCGGGCCATCGCCTCGTCGTCCACGTCGGAGACGAGCGTGCCGCGCCCGGCGATGCGGACGCCGACCCGCCCGGCCCGGAGTCCGTCGGCGTCACCCCGGACCGTCCCGTGGACGGACACCGTCTCGCCCTCGTCGAGGCGGGCCTCGTAGTACTGCGGATCGTACTGCTCCCAGCCGGGGAACGCGCCCGTGTCGAACACCAGGTCGCCCCGGTCGGCCGGGTCGGGGTCGTGGTCCTCGACCCACGACTCGGCCAGCCGGAGGTCCGCCCCCTCCGGGTCGACCAGCACGGTCCCCGTCCCGTCGTCGACGAGGAACGGGACCGACCCCCGGCCGCGGTCGACGACGTCCCGCTGGTGGCGGACCCCATCGGGGCCCCGCTCGACGGTGACCGCGTCGACGTGCCAGCTGTGTGCGAGGCAGTCCCGTCCGGTGAACGGCGCCGTCACCGTCCGGTCCGCACGGCGGGCGGTCCCCGTCACGACGACGCGACCGCCAGCGTCGCCGAGTGCGGATATCGGGGTGGGCGCCGTCCGGCGGAGGCGAACCGCGCGGACCGCCTCTCGGAGACCGGCACCGAGCAGGAACAGCCCGATGCCGGCGAAGATCAGGGCCGCTTCGAGAGGGAGCTGGAGGGGGAGAAACGGTACCATGGAGCGTGGCTC
>JBEPXB010000167.1:0-6325 GCA_041642135.1 Halobacteriales archaeon
GGCTGTGCCAGGTCGAGCGCGCGGTAGAGCCGGCGGTACTTGTCGGCGAAGGCGTTCTCGCCGTGGGCGTACGTCTCGACGCTGGCGTGCAACGGTACCGGCCGGTAGGAGTCGCCGAACCGGAACGTACACTCCTCGGGGGCGTCGAGCCACCGGGCGACGTCCTCGACGTTCGGCATCGTCGCCGACAGCGCCACCACCCGGGGATCACAGAGCCGTCGGAGCCGCGACACCGTCACCTCCAGCACCGCGCCGCGTCGGTCGGAGTCGAGGAGGTGGACCTCGTCGATGATACAGAGGTCGACGTCGGTGACGAACTCGTAGCGCGGGGAGTCGTGCTTCCGGGTGGCGGAGTCGGCCTTCTCGGGGGTCATCACGAGGATGTCGGCCCGTGCCGCGCGCCGGGGGTTCAGGTCCCGCTCGCCGGTGACGACGTAGACGGAGTACCCCAGTTCCTCGAAGCGGGCCCATTCGGCTTCCTTCTCGTTGGTGAGCGCGCGGAGCGGGGCGATGAAGAGGGCGGTCCCGCCCGCGGCGAGGGCCCGACAGATGGCGAGTTCGGCGAGCGCGGTCTTGCCCGACGCGGTGGGAGCGCTCACGACGACGTTGTCGTCGCGCTCCAGTACGGCGGGGAGCGCGGCCTCCTGCATCCGGTTGAACGACTCGAACGGGAACGCCTCGGCGAACGACGGGACCACGTCGGCGACGGTCTTCCCCTCTACGGCCACACCGGGTCGGGGGAGGCGACGGGGAAAACCGTTTCCCATCCGGCGGACGTGACGGGGACGTCCGGGAACCGTGACAGGGTGTCCGGCGATACCCGCGTGGGCGGGGTGCCGGGGCGTCGAACCGCACAAGCCCTATGTTACCGTGGCACGATATGGTGCGCGATGCGCGCAGCAGTCCTCAAGGAGTACGGCGAACCGCTCGAGATCGAGGAGGTGGAGGCTCCCGACCCGGCGCCGGACGGTGCGGTCGTGGAGGTCGAGGCCTGCGGGGTCTGCCGGTCGGACTGGCACGGCTGGCAGGGGGACTGGGAGTGGGTCGGCGCGAAGCCGCCGAAGGGGCAGATACTCGGCCACGAGCCGGCCGGCCGCGTCGTCGCGACCGGCGACGAGGTAGAGAACGTGAGCGAGGGCGACCGGGTGGCCGTCCCGTTCAACCTCGCGGACGGCGCCTGCCCGGAGTGTATGGACGGTCACTCGAACGTCTGTGAGAACGTCGTCCCGCTGGGGTTCGCGGAGATCGCCCCGGGTGCGTTCGCCGAGGAGGTACACGTCCCGACGGCGGGGATGAACGCCGTCCGGCTACCCGACGGCGTCGACTCGGTCGACATGGCGGGGCTGGGTTGCCGGTTCATGACCGCGTTCCACGGGCTGGCCCACCGGGCGGACGTCGGCCCCGGCGACTGGGTGGCAGTCCACGGTTGTGGTGGTGTGGGTCTCTCGGTGGTCCACATCGCCGACGCGCTCGGTGCGAACGTCGTCGCGGTGGACCTCACCGACGAGAAGCTCTCGAAAGCCGAGGAACTCGGTGCCGACGAGACGGTCAACGCCGCCGAGACCGAGGACGTTCCGGGTGCGGTTCAGGCGCTCGTCGGCGGCGGTGCCGACGTCTCGGTCGACGCGCTCGGCATCGCCGAGACCTGCCGGAATTCGGTGCTCTCGCTCGGCCGGCGGGGCCAGCACCTCCAGATCGGGCTCACGACCCAGGAGGAACAGGGGATGGTCTCGCTGCCGACCGACGCGATGGTGATGCAGGAGATCGACTTCCTCGGCTCGTTCGGGATGCAGCCGACCCGCTACGACGAGATCTTCCGGATGGTCGAGCGCGACAAACTCGACCCGAGCGCCGTCGTCTCCGAGACGATCTCGCTCGACGACGTCCCCGACACGCTGGCGTCGATGAGCGACTACGGGACCGTCGGGATCCCGGTCTGCAACGAGTTCAGTTGAGGCGGCTCCTGCGACCACCCCGGCCGGTCGGGAGGCACGGGATCAGTCGGCTGCCTCGGCCGCCTCGGCCGACGCCCGTGTGAGCATCCCGCCGGCGACCGCGCGGCGGTAGTAGACCCCGAGGCCGACGGCCACGAGCACGTTCGAGACGGTGACCGCCCAGAACACCGCCTCGACTCCCCATCCGAGCAGGAACGCCCCGGCGAGGGCGACCGGGAGGCGGACGACCCAGAACTGGAGGAGGGTGGCGGCGAGGCTCGTCCGGGTCCGCCGGGCGCCGTTGAACCCCGCCTCGAGGAGGTAGGCGGCGCCGATGGCGGGGTAGCCGTACGCGAGGATGCGGAGGTACGCCACGGCGAACTCGAAGCCCCGGCCGTCGAGTTCGGGGACGAGCAGGCCGACGATCTCGGCGGGGAAGAGCCACTGGAGGAGGCCGATGGCGGCCAGTCCGGCGGTGGCGACGGTGGCGCCGAGCCAGGTCGCCCGGCGGGCGCGCTCGGTCACGCCCGCGCCGAGGTTCTGGCCGACGACGGACTGGGCCGCCTGCTGGAGCCCCGTCGCGGGGACGAACGAGACGCTGGCGACCCGGGCACCGACGAAGTACGCGGCCAGTCCGGCGGCCCCGCCAGCCGCGAAGACGACCAGCACCAGCAGCACGCTGACGACCTGCCGGGCGGCCTGCTGGGCCGCGGTCGGCGTCCCGACGTCTAGCAGCTCGCGGACCTCGTCGATGGGGACGGCGAGGGCCGACCGGACGGCCGCACCGAGGCGATAGTCCTCTACGCGGCCGGATCGTGCGAGCGCGACCCCGGCTAGCAGGCCGGCGACCGACCCGGCGACGAGCGCGACGCCAGCGCCGACGACCTCGAGCCGCGGGAACGGGCCGACGCCGAAGATGAGCAGCGGGTCGAGGACGACGTTCACGGCGACGGTCACGAGGTTGACGTACAGCGCCGCTCGGGAGTCCCCCCAGCCGACGAACGCGGCCTCGACGGTGTCCGCGAGCGTCACCGCGACGAGTCCGGCTCCGACCACCCGGAGGTAGTCGGCTGCGAACCCTCGCACTGCGGCGGTCGACCCGTCTGCGGGCTGGACCGCGACGAGCAGGTCGGCCAGCCACGGCGCGGCGAGAAAGGCGATGGCACCGAGGAGGACGCCGCCCGCGGCGGCGACGAACAGGCCGGCGCCCAGCGACGAGACGGCCCCCGATCCGTCCTCGGCGCCGACGCGCTGGGAGACGAGTACCTGCGTCCCGACGACCGGGGTGTAGACCGCCAGCGCGAACAACAGCACGACCGCGGGGGACGCGAGGCTCACGCCCGCCACCGCGGCCTCGGAGAGCCGCCCGAGGAAGAACAGGTCGACCACCTGGTTGGCGACCTGCACGAAGTTCTGCGCGAGGAGCGGTACGGCCAGCACGAGCAGCGCCCTGAGGAGCGGCCCCTCGGTTATCTCGTCGCTGTCCACCTGGAGCACGGCACTACAACGGCTGACGGCGTCTCTCCTTTCAAACCTGTCGGAACGCGTGAACGGTCCGTCACGACTGCGGGGACGGGCCGTCGCGATCCGGGGAGAACGTCCGGACGCCGGCGCCACAGCGGACTCGTCGCCGCCCGAACACTCTCGGTGGGACGGACGGGTGAACCACAGGGCTTTCAACCTCGGCGTCGAAGGGTCGGTCGATGAGCGGGGTCCGAAAGCCGGACTGGCTGAAGATGCGCCCCCCGTCGGGCGAGCGGTTCACCGAGATCAAGCGGACGCTCCGCGAACACGACCTCCACACGGTCTGTGAGGAGGCCTCGTGTCCCAACCTCGGGGACTGCTGGTCCGGGCGCAACGGCCCCGGGACGGCGACGTTCATGCTGCTGGGCGACCGCTGTTCGCGGGGCTGTAACTTCTGTGACGTGAAGACCGGGGGGATGGAGCCCCCCGACCCCGACGAACCGGCGAACGTCGCCGACGCCGTCGCGGAGATCGGCCTCGACTACGTCGTCCTGACGAGCGTCGACCGCGACGACCTGCCCGATCAGGGGGCGGGCCACTTCGCCGAGACGGTCCGGGAGATAAAGCGCCGGGACCCCTCGATCCTCGTCGAGGCGCTCACGCCCGACTTTCAGGGCGACCCCGAACTCGTGGACGAACTCTGCGAGGCGGGCGCGGACGTCCTCGCGCACAACGTCGAGACGGTCGAGCGGCTCCAGTGGCCGGTCCGGGACCGGCGGGCGGGCTACGAGCAGTCCCTGTCGGTGCTGAAACGGTACGCCGAGGGGAGCGACGCGAAGGTGAAGACCTCGCTGATGCTCGGCGTCGGCGAGTACGACCACGAGGTCTACCAGGCCCTCTCGGACCTGCGGCAGGTCGGGACGGACATCGTCACGTTCGGGCAGTACCTCCAGCCGTCCCGGTCGCACCTCGAGGTGTTCGACTACGTCCACCCGGACAAGTTCGACACGTGGGAACGGGTCGCCGAGGAGGAGTTCGGGTTCCTCTACTGTGCGTCGGGGCCGATGGTCCGGTCCTCGTTCAAGGCCGGCGAGTTCTTCGTCGAGGCGCTGCTGCGGGAGGGGAAGTCCGTCGAAGAAGCCCGGCAGGCGGCGCGAACGTAGTGGGGGCGACCGCAGGTCGAGCGGCGAGCGGATCCTCGGACGTACGAAGGAGAGAAACGACCTGCGAGCGGTGCGACCGAGACCGGTCCCGCCCTACACCTCCACGTGCGTCTGCTCTCTCACGGTCCCGTTCTCCCGGACGACCAGTCGGTAGCCCTCGTAGTCGTAGACCGGCCGACTCCAGGCGACCGTCCCGCCGACGGCCACCGTGACGCGGTAGCGGGTGTCGTCCGCCAGCACGTCGTTCAGTCCGATCTCGCCCGCGTCGGGCGGATAGGACGCCTCGAAGACGGTTTCGTTCCCATCCCCGGAGACGTTCACGACTCGGACCGAGACGTTCTCGGTGGCCTTCGAGTAGAGTTCGAACCGGAGGGACGGGGACTGCTCGGTCGAGGGGGGACGTCGGTGGAGGAACGCTCCGGTGCCCCGAGACACCCCGCAGTGACCGCCGACACGACAGCGACGGCGAGGAGCATTCGCGTCGCGCTCTGGTGTCTCACCCCTCGGTGGACCCGGGGGCTCGGTAAAGGCCTTCTGTCGGTGGACTCGTGGCCGGGTCGTTTCGGTGGATCCCCGGGACGGTGGTGGTTCGTCTCCCGACCGACGGCGGGTCCGTGTCCCCCGACACGTGGCGACGGTCGGGCGGTCGGGGCAGATCTTACGTAAACACTATGCCGCCGGCGACGACAGTTTCGTCCATGGTACGGAGGGACGAATGAGTACGCTCCAGCGGGACCCCGGCGACCAGGTACGGGTCCTCGACGAGGACGGCCGGGTCCTCGACGACGCGACCGTCCCGGACCTCGACGACGAGACGCTGGTCGGGATGTACCGCCACATGCGGCTCGCCCGTCACTTCGACCAGCGGGCGGTGAGCCTCCAGCGCCAGGGCCGGATGGGCACCTACCCCCCGCTGTCGGGCCAGGAGGGTGCCCAGATAGCCTCCGCGACGGCCCTCGACGAGGAGGACTGGCTCGTCCCCTCCTACCGCGAACACGGCGCCGCGCACGTCCGGGGGCTCCCGCTCGACCAGACGCTCCGCTACTGGATGGGCGACGAGCGCGGGAACGAGACCCGTGGCCGCAAGATCTTCCCCGTGGCGGTGCCCATCGCCACGCAGGTGCTCCACGCGACGGGGCTGGCGTGGGCGTCGAAACTGAAGGGGAACGGCGAGGCGTTCCTCTGTTACTTCGGCGACGGCGCGACCTCGGAGGGGGACTTCCACGAGGGGCTGAACTTCGCGGGCGTCTTCGACGTCCCCGCGGTGTTCTTCTGCAACAACAACCAGTGGGCCATCTCCGTCCCCCGGGAGCGACAGACCGCCTCGGCGACGCTCGCCCATAAGGCCGTCGCGTACGGGTTCGAGGGCGTCCAGGTCGACGGGATGGATCCGCTGGCGGTCTATCAGGTGACCCGCGAGGCCGTAGAGAAGGCCAAGGACCCGGACGACGGCGAGCTGCGGCCGACGCTGATCGAGGCGGTCCAGTACCGCTTCGGTGCCCACACCACCGCGGACGACCCCTCGGTCTACCGCGAGGACGAGGAGGTGGAGCGCTGGAAGCGCAAGGACCCCATCCCGCGGCTGGAATCGTTCCTCTACGAGCGCGGGATCCTCGACGACGAACGGATCGACGCCATCGTGACGAGCGTCGAGGAGGAGGTGGCCGACGCCATCGAGACCGCCGAGGAGTTCGAGCGGCCGGGTCCGGAGAGCATCTTCGAGCACGTCTACGCGGACATGCCGCGTCGCCTGCGCGAGCAGGC
>JBEPXB010000168.1:0-6300 GCA_041642135.1 Halobacteriales archaeon
GCTTGGCCTTCTCCTCGAACGGCGCTCCTCGTGGATGGGGGTTGCCCGCGATGTTCCCCAGTGCGAGCGTGTCGCCCTCGATATCGGGGTAGGTGAAGTCGCCGTCGTAGCCCGCATCGACGTGGAGTCGCTCGTCCGGCTGCCTGATCGCGTTCGGCTGGGGGCGGTAGCCCGGAGACGTGACGTTCAGGTCCTCGAGCAGGTCCCACCCCGCGGCCTCGGCCCCGCGAACGAACAGTTCCTCCTTGCCGGTCACCGGCGCGGGCGCCACGTCGCACATCGTTTCGACCTCCCGGTAGTACGGGACGATCTCGGCGTAGTCGATGGGCCAGTGGCCCTGTTCGTCGAACGACGCCGGATAGGCGCGGGGGTGGTTCCCGAGGTAGTGCAGCGTGGTGCCACCGACGCCCGAACACTGGAGGATGGCCCCGTCGCCCGGGAACTTCCGGAACCAGAACCCCCGCTCGTGGTCCGCCGGCCCGAAGATCAGCTCGTTGATCATCTCGAAGTCGCGGGTGGTGAACTGCTCGTCGAGCAGCGCTCCACTGAGATCCTCGACGGACGATGAGGCCTCGCCACCGGGCTCCTCGTGGGGCTTGGGCCACTGTTCGTTCCCGTGGAACGGCCCCGCCTCCAGCAGGAGCACCGACAGCCCCGCCTCCGCCAGCTTCCACGCGGCGACGGGCCCGTCCCCGCCGGCACCGACCACCACCGCATCGTAGGAGTCAGCGACCATGCGGGGTCACTCTGGGTAGGGCTCCTCGTAGTCGCTCGTGTCGTAGTCGTTCTCCCGGAACCCACCGGACTCCCGGAAGACGCGGACTGCGCCCGGATCCTCCGCGCCGATGGTGGTCCAGACGTCGCCGTCGCCCAGCATCCCCTCGTCGGTTCCGAGGTACCCCCGCAGGGCGGCGTAGCCCGGCGAAAAGCCCGGATAGCCCGTCTGCCGCCAGCTCTGGACCGCCGACGGGTCGTTCGGGTGGACCCGCTCGCTCGGGGGCTGGACGAACTCGTCGTAGCCCTGCCACTCGCTGTAGTAGATCATCTCGGTGAACCCGACGACGAGCTGGCCGACGAGCCCGGCGTCGAACTCGAACAGTTCGTCCTCGAAGAGTTCGCCGCTGAACTCGATCTCGTCGAGGAGGCCGATCGCCCGGAGCCGGTCCTCGCGGGAGAGCGTCGCGAACGTCCCGGCGGCCCGTTCGGCACGGGCCGACGCTATGCTCCCCGGGTCGTACAGCGCTCCCGCGCGGTCCCGGCCCGGCTGTGCGGCGTTCTCGCCGCGGTCGACAAGTTTGTTCGCCGCGACGTCGAGGACGTGCGCCACCGCGTCGGCCATCGGGATGTTCCCCGCGGGGCCCAGGTACGGGAGCCCGAGCTGGAAGCCGTCGTCGACGTACGTGATCACGAACTCGTCGAGGCCGACGGCCAGCCCCCCGGGGACGTGTTCGGACCCGAGGTCGTCCTCGAGCTCGCGGGTCTCGGGGACGACCGCGTCGACGACCGCCCGGAATGTCACCGCCGTGTGGGGGTCCTCGCCGATGTCGAGCCCGACGAGGTCGGCGACCAGCCACGCGAGCGACGTCGCCGCGCGTCTCAGGGCGTCGATCCACCGGCCGGCTCGCTCCCACGGACCGTTTGCCATGTGCTTACATCGAACAAACGGGTAATATCCTTTGCGACGAGATGTACAGTAATTTATCCTTCGTCGCTCGGCCCATCCCCGCCGGGTCGGTCACTCGCGGGTGCCCGGGTCGTGCGAGTCGGGGCGGCCGCTCGAGCCGGCGTGTGCCGGGGATAGACCGGGTATCGAGCGGAGGATGAGGCTTACCGCCCGCCGATACGGGGCCGGCCCGACCGGAGCCGCCGCCCGGCTCACTTCCCCTCGAGCGGGTTCATCACGTAGTACAGGCAGAGCCGCTCCCCGTCGCCCGTCTCCTTCTCCTCGGAGTGGACGTAGCCGAGCGAGCCCTCCTCCGGGGCGGGAAGGATCTGCAGGTCGCCCTGGCACCACTTCCCGACCATGAAGTCGTCGGTGAGCTGCTTGATCTCGTCGTACCAGTTGGTGAAATCGAACGTCTCGAGCACGTCCTCGTGCATCTCGGTCCGGGAGTGGCCGGGCCAGACGTCCAGCACCTCCCACTGCATCTCGAGTTCGCCGCTCTCGCCGTCCTCGAACCGGAACTCGAAGTAGGGCTCCGAGAGCCCGGCGCGCGAGACGAGCTGGACCCCCCATGGTGTGGACTTCAGGACCTCCGGGTCCGGCGCGGTTCCGTGGTCCCACAGCGCCCGGTGGTCGACCGGGGCGAGGAAGTCGAAGCCGTACTCGCGGGTCATCGCGAACGTCAGGATCTCGATCCCGTACGGGAACCGCCCGACGTACGCCTTTCCAACCAGGACGTCCTCGCTGATGGGGAGCAGCAGGTCGTAGAACATCCGGTACTGGAGGTCCGAGTAGGTGAGCAGGACGTACTCCCGGCCCCGGTGTTCGACCTCCCGGAGCCGGTTGTGGCCCGTGATCACGCCGTCGGGGTCGCTCGTCTCGCCGCGGTAGGCGTCGCCCTCCATCCAGAACCGCTTGTGGAACCCCGCCCGGATCGGGGAGAACCGGTTGAGGAACGTCAGGGCGTGGTCGGTCGGGAAGAACCCGCGCCAGAACTGGTCGGTCTCGACCGTCCGCTCGGGGACGTCGACCGTGCGCCCCCCCTCGTTGACCAGCGTGTCGATCGACGTGTAGTCGGCGTTCCAGAACAGCTCGTCCAGCCGCTCCTTCGGGCAGTACATCGGGGCCTCGGCCGAGCACTCCCCGGACCCCGCCGCGGGTCCGTCACCCCCGCTCGGTCCGGACGTCCGGTCGGAGCCGCGGGACCGTCCGCCGAACAGCCGGGACAGGTCGGCGAGGGAGAGCGTCGGAGCGGCGTCCCCGAGGGTCACCGAAGGTACTGGTCGTGGCATAGTGTCGTATCGCCGGGTAGAAAAATAAATATTCGTATATTAAGAAAATCGATCACGTGTTTCGGCCGTCGATGGTCCAACCGGGGGTCGTAGCGGGGGGAGTCACGACTCGCATCCGGGGGGAGTTTCGTGGCGGAACGGCCGTCCCTCGGGGGACCTACCACCCGTAGACGAGCCGGTCGATGCGGTCACGGACCCGGTCGGGGAGCAGTCGGGAGAGCAGGATGAGTCGCGCGTCGGTCCCGACCGGATAGCGCGCGTCGGGGTCGCCGGCCTCGGCCGCGTCGGCGATCACGTCGGCGACGGCTCCCGGTTCGCTCCCGAAGAGCCGGGGACCCACGTCGGCGAGCGTCTCGAGGTGTTCGTACAGGCCCCCGTACGGGCTCTCCGGACCGGCGACGGCCGAGAGCGTCCGCTCTGCCGTCTCGTAGTAGTCGGTCCGGGTGAACCCGGGTTCGACGAGGACGACATCGACGCCGAAGGGGGCGACCTCCGTGCGGAGGGCGTCACACAGCCCCTCGACGGCGTGCTTTGTCGCGCAGTAGACGCCGTAGCCGGGGACGGCGACGCGACCGCCGGTGCTCGAGACGGTGATCAGGGTTCCCTCGCCCCGCTCGCGCATGTGCGGGAGGACAGCCCGGACCAGTCGGTGGGGCCCGTGGAAGTTGACATCGAACTGGTCGAGGGCGCGGGCCGTGGGGACCTCCTCGACGGCACCGGTCTGGGAGTAGCCGGCGTTGTTCACGAGACAGTCGATCCGGCCCCACTCCTCGAGTATCCGCTCGACGACCGCCTCGACGTGGTCGTCGTCGGTGACGTCGAGGCGGTCGGTCCGGCAGCCGCGCTCTTCCAGCGCCGTCAGGTCGGCCGGGTCGCGGGCGGTGGCGTAGACGGTCCATCCCCGGTCGTGAAACTCGACGGCCGTCGCCCGGCCGATACCCGACGAGCAGCCAGTGATCAGGACGGTTCGGGGCATCGGGTCGGGTACCGCCCGGGGACACAAAGCATCTCGGTCGGAGCCGGCGAGGCCGTTCGAATACGTGAATGCGATCTGTCCAGCAGAAGTCGAGACGGCGAGGACTTTCCAGGGCAGGCCACTCACTCGAACCACTCCTTCGCTCTTCTTCGTACACCACCGGACGACGGAGCGGCGCGCTACACTAGGAACGGCAGCAGCCCGTACAGCGTGACGGCCATCCCGCCGTAGAAGGCGGCGTTGACGAGGAGCGCGATGATGCCGACCTTCACCGTGAGCGTCAGGTAGGTCTGCCGGCTGATCCAGTCGCCGACGGTCCGGGGCGCGGCGCCGGTTTCCGTCCCGCCGACCACCCGCCGCGAGTCCATCGGCCGGACGTTGACGACGCCGTCGCCCGTCTTGACCGGGAGTCCACCCGAACCACTCCAGGTGTCGGACGAGAGCGACTCCGCACGGGCGCTCGGTTCCGGCGGGGTCACGGTCATCGGTCCCGCGGGGTCCTCGGCGGTCGTGGCCGGATCGACACCGCCGTCGGTGTCGGCGCGCTCGACGCCACCGGGGGCGGCCGAGTCGTCCGCGTCGACCGTCGTGTCCACGTCCCAGCCACCCGTCCCCTCCCCGAGCGCTGAGGCGGGGAGCCACTCGGCGGTCTCGGGGGGGTCGCCGGCCTCCGCCGCACGGCCGAACCCATCGCAGGCGTGGTGGGGGAACTGGTGAGCGGAACAGAACTGCTCGTCACAGTAGCTACAGGTGAACAGCAGTTCGTCACCGGCCTCGCACGAGGCACACTCGTCCACCATTGCTTATTTCGAGGATTCCTCCCTATAATAAACTAGCGCGCGCTTCTCACGAATAGTGGTTCCGGGCAGTCCCGCGCCGGGACCGCCGTCGGTCTTCTCTCGCCGTGAAAACACGCTCGCCGCTTTATGATAGTGGGGAAGCGAGAGGGAGGTGTGATGTCGTCGCAACACCTGGACGGTGACGAGGGTGGCGAGGTCGGCGAGCTCCCGTCAGTCACCGCCTCGGACGGGTCGGTGTTCGGTCTCGGGCTGTTCGAGTCGGAGGGCCGCGTGGCCGACCTCACGGTGCTCACGTTCATCATCGCGCTCGTCGCCTCGGCCAGCGCGTTCGTCGCGATGGTGCTCATCTGAGCCGCGTGACCCCGGGGAACCGAACCGTCGTGGACTGCAGGGGCACCGGGCCCGTGCGGCACGCCCGTCGAGGGAGTCGGTGGTTTAACGCGGATCGCTCGCCGACCCGGGAGTGATGGTCGAAGCGCTCGCGGTGGCCAGCGGCAAGGGGGGGACGGGCAAGACCACCGCCACGCTCGCGCTGGGGATGGCCCTCGCCGACGAGCACGACGTGACGGTCGTCGACGCGGACACGGGGATGGCGAACCTGCTCTTCCACGCCGGCCTTTCCGACGTCGACACGACTCTCCACGACGTCCTCCTCGCGGACGACCCCGCCCCGGTGTCCGAGGCGACGTACGAGCGGTTCGGGATGCGGGTGGTCCCCTGCGGGACGTCGCTCGCGGGGTTCGAGGCGGCCGACCCCGGACGGCTCCGCGCGGTGGTGGCGGAACTCGCCGACGGCGCGGACGTGCTCCTGCTCGATTCGCCCGCCGCGCTCGACTCGAAGCGGGCCGTCCTTCCCGTCGTGCTGGCCGACCGGGTCGTGGTCGTGATCCAGCCGACGGTCCCCGCGCTCTCGGACGGCCTGAAGGTCCAGGAGTACGCGTCGGCCTACGGGACCGACCTCGCGGGCGTCCTGTTCAACCGGGTCCGCGAGGACGAACCCGTCGAGCGGATCGTCCCGAAGGCCGCACGCTACTTCGAGGGTCCGATCCTGGGGCACGTGCCGGAGGACGACGCCGCGCGCGCGGCCAGGCAGGCCGGCGAACCCCTCCTCGCGCACGCGCCGGAGAGCGACGCCGCCCGTGCCTTCCGCGAGGCAGCCACCGAACTCGACGTTCGGCCGGGCGACGGCGAGCGGGTCGCCGACCGCTTCCGGTCGGCCGTAGTCCCCGACCGGCCATGAACGACTCCACGGACGGCCGCACGGACGGTCGGATGGACGACCGGCTCCCGGCGGGCCGGCTCGTCCGCTCGCGCGTCGTCGACGACCCGGGCACCCTGCTCGCCGAGGCCCTCGACCGTGGGCTGACGGGTTACGCCACGCTCGAACCGCAGGGGACCCTCCTCGCCGAGGAGGGGGGCCGCGGGGTCCTCGTCTTCGAGGCCGGGGTCCCCCGGCTGGCGTACCACCCCCGGACGGGCGGTGGCGAGGCCGCACTCCCCGCGATGGCCGGGCCCGGCCCCTGTCGAGTGGAGGTCCTCGAGGCACCCGCGACGGCCCTGCCGGCGCAC
>JBEPXB010000169.1:0-6270 GCA_041642135.1 Halobacteriales archaeon
CGATACCCGAGTCGGCGTCTGCGGGTCCTCCCCATCTCCCCCAACCGTCACCCTAACGGGGGTTCCCGTCCAAGTACCACCCGATGAGTGACTCCTCTGACGAGCGGGCGACCGTGCAGGAGGACCCGGAGGGCGCCGACGACCCCGAACCCGCCGACGGGTCCGACCCGGCGACGGAGGAACTCACCACCGAGGAGCTTCGAGCACAGGTCGAGGAGAAGTACGACTTCGAGAACTTCGGGCCGGCGCAGATGGCCGAGATGAGCGCCGACGAGTGGGACGCCGCGTTCGACCCGGACACGTGGATCACGGGCTCGGAACTCCTCGACCGGCTGGAGGCCGACGTGAAACACCGGGTGCTCACCCGCGACGTCTTCGCCCGGGTCGAGCGGATCACGGGCCCCGACCGGCTGGTCGCCTACTCCGACGAGGGGTACGCCGTGGTCTACCCCGATGGGAGCGTCGAGGGGTCTGGTACTGTGCTCCGGGACGTCAAGCCGCTGGTGGCGCTCTGCTCGATGGAGGAGTACGACCCGCCGGAGATGCCCGAGGGCGAGCTGCTCCCCCAGCCGATGGAGGTGCCGGAGGGGAGCGGGGAGTTCGGCAACCTGATGGTCCAGATCATCGCCGGGGCGCAGGTGCTCGCCGGCCTCGGCCTGTTCGGGGCGTTCCTGCTGGCCGACGGCGGGCCCGTGGTGCTGGTCGCGGCGCTCGGGTTCCTGGCCATCGGGATCACGCTGTTCGTCGTCGTGGCGAACGCACGGCTCTCCGACAAGTTCCGGGCGGAGGAGTACCGCAACCGCCTGCGTGCGGTGGGGCTCGAATCGGGCGAGCGCCCGGAGTGGCTTCCCCCGGAGGTCGAGTTCGAGTCCGAGGGCGAACTCGAGGAGGGCAACGGCCCCGAGGGCGACACCGCCTGAGTCCGGGGCTCGCCGGGCAGGATCTGTCAGGGCGGGGCCGGGCGACCGCGGACCGACCAGGCATATACGTCTCCGGATCGCGGTCGTGGATACGCATCGGCGTGGGTTCCTCGCCGCTTCCGGGGCTGTGGCCGCCGCGGGGCTGGCCGGCTGCTCGTCGTCCCCTTTCTCCCGGGAGAAACTCGGCCCGACCGTGATCAACCGCGACGACACCCTCTGGCGGGTGGGGGTTGACCTGCTGCTGCGGATCACGAACATCGAGAGCGGAGCGCGCGGCGAACTGCACGTCGGCCGCCCGGAGGGTAGCCTCTTCGAGCGCCGGGACTCGATCCCGGCGAGCATCGGGACGGAGGTCGATCCGGAGCGTGTCGAGGCCGTCTCGGGGCAGGAGGTCGCCTACCGGATCGACGCGCCGGGACGGGTGGTGGTCGAACTCGCCAGCGAGGAGGACGCCGGGGCCGGCGACGAGGCGGCCGATGAACGGCGGCCGACACGGACGCGACGCCGGAGCCACGTCGCGGTTCACCCCCCGACCTCCCGAGCCGTCGTGCCGATATCGAGGGCCGAACTGGCCCGTGGTGTCAGCCGTTGCGAAGACGCCTGCCGCCTCTCCCCACGACCGGCGTGTTCCAGCCGTCGTCACCCGCCAGGTGGCGTGCGACGGCTGGCGCCGAGGCCGACGAGAGCGGGCCGAGAGAGGCACGAGGAACCGACGACGGCGGCGCGTTCGGAGGCTTTATGACCGACGGAACCCGAGGTGCGAACGTACATGAACAGACGGGAGTTTATGCGGACGGCGGGTGGCGCCACCGCCGTCGCCACTGCCGCCGCCGGGAGCACGGCCGGGACGGCGGCCGGACAGACCACGAAGGAGGTGATCGTGGGGCCGGGCGGGAACCTCGTGTACGAGCCCGCGACGGTCTACGTCGCTCCCGGCGACACGGTCCACTTCGTCTGGGAGTCGGACAACCACAACATCGTCGTCGAGGACCAGCCCGAGGGCGCGAACTGGGAGGGCACCGAGGGCGACGCCAACACCCTGTACAACACCGGCCACGAGTACGAACACACCTTCGAGACCCTCGGCACGTACACGTACTTCTGTCAGCCCCACCGGTCGGCCGGGATGGTCGGCGAGGTCATCGTCAACGAGAGCGGACAGGCACCGTCGGCCGGCGGCGGCGGTGGCGAGGCCGACCCCGAGCACATGGGCGTGCCGATACAGGCGCACTTTGTCGGCATCGCAACGATCCTCGCCATCATCGTGTCGCTGGTGTTCACGTTCTTCCTGCTGAAGTACGGCGAGTCGCCGCACGCCAGCGGGGGTAACAACTGATGAGCTCCGGCAACAACACCGTCGGCGCGATCCACCGGTACGAACCCCCGCGGGAGTCGACCGCGGCGCTCATCGCCATCGTCCTCCTGACGGTGGTCGAGGTGGTGTTCGTCGGGCTGTTCACCTACGGTCTGGTGGCCGGCTGGGGGCTCTCCGAGTTCGGCAACATGTTCCTCGGTGGGCTGCTGGCGGTCATCTTCATCGACCTCGCCTTCATCCTCCTGCTCTACCGCAAGGAGTTCCTGCCGGACGTGATGATCGTCAAGAAGCGACGGCGCAAGTGGGAGGACCTCTACATCCGCGAGGAGGACGTCGACGGCACCGAGATCGCAGGCGACGCCTGGGAGAACGTGAAGCGCGCGGTCTACCCCTACTACAAGAAATAATGCCAGCAGACTCAGACAAGTATCCGACCGAGAGTGGTCGACGGCGCTTCGTGAAGGGCGTCGTCGGGAGCGCGACGCTGGCGAGCGTCGGGACGGGCGCGGCGGCGGCGGTCGGGACTGCCACCTCCGCCTCGGGGGCCGGCGGCGGTCTCACCCCGTTCTTCGCCATCGAGAACACCGACGGGCCGGCCCCGCGCGGGATGCCGATCATCCCCGTCGAGGTCACCTCGGACGGCACCCTCCAGGGGGTGTGGCCGGACAACGTCGAGAGCGGCGTCGCCCAGATGGACCTGGGCGGGACGACCTACTCCTCGGCCTGGTTCCAGTACTGCGGGGTCCAGACCTACCCCGGCGTCGACCCGAACGCCGACCAGGACAACGTGTTCCGGGTCTCCAGCGGTGCTGGGAACACCTACTCGTGGATGAGCGACCTCGACACCGGCGACCCGCTCACCGTCGACATGTTCGACGACTACGAGGACTGGGGCAACGGCATCGGAAGGCCCGGCCTCGGGAAGCCGGCCGTCGGCTCCTGGCGGTCGGTGGACGTCTCCCCACAGGAGACGATGGTCGTCCAGGTGCTCCGCTCGACGCGCATCCAGGAACTCCGCGAGAACCCCCCGGACGGGGTCGACGCGGAGTTCCTCCGGGCGGCCACCACGGAAGAAGGGTTCATCGCGTGGCTGAACAAGTGTACGCACTTCTGCTGCGTGCCGGGATTCAAGCACATAGCCGGATCGGCCTCCTTCGGCGCGGAGAACCGGGTGTACTGCCAGTGCCACCAGTCGGTGTACGACCCCTTCAGCGTCGTGAGCGGGTCGTTCGTCGCCCTGCCGCGTCCGGAGGAATAAGGTAGATGGAGCCCCAACATCGACTGACGGCGGCGGGAGCGGACCAGCGAGGAACGAGACAATGAGCCTGGAACCGAAGGACGAACACGACCACGGGTCGTGGATGAAGGAGAAGGACCTGACGCCCGTCGAGACGGGCTACCTGACGGTCCTGATGTGGCTCGACCAGCGGCTCCGCATCGTTGACTACCTCGAGGTACTCGAGGACCTCTACTACAAGGTCAACATGCAGATGCCGAAGAGCCACACCGAGCAGTACAACCTCGACAACAAGTTCTGGTACTGGTACCCGCTGTACGCGCTCGGGAGCTTCTCGACCATCGCGTACGTCGTGGCCGCCATCTCCGGAGCGTTGCTCGGGTTCTACTACAGCCCCGCGACGACGGGCGACCCCTCGACGGCCTACAACTCCATCACGTTCATCATGACGGATCTCCGCTTCGGTTTCTTCCTCAGGAGCCTCCACCGGTGGTCCGCCCAGGTGATGGTCGCGGCGGTGTTCCTCCACATGCTCCGGGTCTACTTCACCGGCGCGTACAAGGAGCCCCGCGAACTCAACTGGATCATCGGCATCGTGCTCATCTCGCTGACGATGGTGTTCGGCTACACGGGCTACCTGCTCCCGTGGGACCAGCTGGCGTTCTGGGCCGGCCAGATCGGCGTCGAGATGAGCCTCTCGATCCCGCTGGCGGGCGAGTGGGTCGCACAGCTGCTGTTCGGCGGGTTCACGCTGAGTCAGAGCACGTTGCAACGGATGTACATCCTGCACGTGTTCTTCCTGCCGTTCATCACGACTGCCGTGATCGCCATCCACATCGGCATCGTCTGGATGCAGGGCATCGCGGAACCGCACTGATACCATGAGCGAGAACGACAACACCGAGACCGAGACTGCGACCGACGGTGGCGAGGAGGTCCGCTCCGACGGGAGCGGCACCGGCATCGTCGCGCCGGACGACGAGATGCCGACCTGGCGCGAGCGCAAGGAGCGCACACAGGGGCTCTCCCGGCTGACCTACGAGTACTTCGAGCGTGCACGGCGGGAGGACCAGGACCTCCGCATGGAGTCGGACTACGTCGAACGCGACGTGCTCGCGTTCCCGGCGTGGCCCCACGAGATGATCCGGAACCTGGCACTGACGAGTTTCTTCGTCGGGATGATCGTCTTCCTGTCGGCGGCGCTCCCGCCGCACATCGGCGCGCCGGCGAACCCCTCCTCGACCCCGGCGGTCATCCTGCCGGACTGGTACCTCTACTGGTCGTTCGGCCTGCTGAAGCTCGGCCCACTCAACCCCGACCTCGCGCTGCTCGGGGGCGAGAAGCTGATGGCCGACCGGACCTACGGCGTGCTCGCGAACCTCGTCGTGGTCGGGTTCATCGCCATCGTCCCCTTCCTCAACAAGGGGAGCGCCCGCCGGCCCGTAGAGCAGCCGTTCTGGGCCGCGGTCGGCGTCTTCGGCGTCGTCTTCGCCGCGACCATCAGCGCGCTGTCGGTCAAGAACCTCGTGCCCATGGACGCGCACCTGCTGTTCGACCTGACGTTCCTGCTGCCGTTCGTGGCCGGGTTCATCGCCTACGCGGTGCTGAAGTCGATGCGCGAGGGGTATATGTTCGAGCTAAACCGGCGGTACTACCGGCTCCGGCCGCCGAAGTAGGCCTCGCACGGCCGATCCGCGTTCCACCGTCTCGTCCTTCGGTGTCCCTCGACCCGTTCCGACCGCGGTCCGCACGAACCGCTCGTTCCTCCCGTCCCGGATCTCGTCGCTTTCGTCCCTCGGCCCCCGCTCTCACACCGCTTCGAGCGCCGCAAGCGGCGGAGTGAAGTCGCCCCCGGCCCTACCGTAGAGCGATGACGGACGCCGAATCAGGGGCGACCGCCCGTGAGGCTCCCGGGGACTCGACCGGGCCGGACGGCGACGGCGACGGCACCTCCGGGTCCGGTCCCCGCGGGCGCGACGTCGAGGTGCCCTTCGAGGTGTACAAGGCCGTGACCGTCTTCTCGACGCTGTTCGCCGTCGGCGCGGTCGTGCTCGGGTTCGTCCTGCTCGACTGGGGGACCAACAGGGCGACGGCCGACCTCTCGGACGTCGACGTGGCGATCACGCTCGCGGGACTGGGGTGCATCGCACTCGGGGCCGGGACCTACGCCTTCTCGACCCGGTTCCGGGCCCGGGGAATGGGAAACGCTAAGGACGGCGCCGACTAAGATCCGACAATGGCAGACGAGTTCATCAAGGGGCTCGGTCTCCTCGTCACCGCCGGCCTCGGGTGGATGACCCTCGCAGGATGGTACCGCACCCCGGGGTTCGAGGACACCCAGCTCATCGCCCCGCCGGAGGTGTCCGACCCGACCATCTACGACCAGATCGCCCTCCTGACGATGGACGTGCTGTTCTGGTTCGCCATCCTCGGCGCGCTCACCTTCTGGGTCGTCATCCCCGCGTTCCGGGAGGCCCGGAAGGCCTACGAGGGGCGGCGCGACGAGGCGTAGTAGCGATCTGACGTGCTGGTATAGTGTTGAGAACGCGGAGCGACTTCTGAGACCACCTCGAAAGCCCCGAGGCGCTGGATTCGGGGGCTTCGCTGTGCTCCTCGCTACCTCCGGTCGCTGCGGTGCTTGCATCAGCCGCCTTCCTCCAGCGTCCGCGAGGCCGGCTTCGCCCGGCCTCGGCACGTCGCGGCGGCAAAGCCGCCGCGCAGTCGCCCCTTCAGTCCCGCCCGCGTCGGCTGATCGGACGGCGGTCGGCGGGCGGGACTGAAAGGGGCCGACGACTACG
>JBEPXB010000170.1:0-6252 GCA_041642135.1 Halobacteriales archaeon
CCGGAGCCAGCGGCCCCTTTCAGTCCCACCCGATACCCCGCCCGAACCGCCTCGTCCGAACCGAACCGCGACGCTACCGATCCGTCTCCAGCCGTCCGCCAGTCGTCACCCTCCGACCGCCGCCAGCCGCTCGCCGACGAGTTCGCGGACCGCCTCCATCTCGTCGCCGAGACGGACGATCCGGTGTCCGGCGTCGAGCGCGGCCGCCGCCCCCGCGACGCTCGTGGCCGAGACGCCGATCGGGACGCCCGCCTCGACGCAGGCCTCGCGTGCGGTCCCGATGGCCTCGCGGACCTCGGGGTGATCGCTCTCTCCGGGGTGGCCGAGCGACACCGCGAGGTCGCCCGGCCCGAGGTAGGCGAACCCGAGTCCGGGAACCGAGAGGATCTCGTCGAGGTTCTCAACCGCAGTTCGGTTCTCGATCATCGCCCCGACGAGGACGCTCGCGTCCTCGCGGTCGGTGTCGAGGTCGGCGCCCCACGAGGAGCCGCGGGCGTGGGCGACACCCCGCTCGCCCGGGTCGCCGTCGTAGGTGTAGAACGCGGCCCGTGCCGCGCGGCGGAGGTCCGCGGCCGCCTCCACGCGCGGGACGAGCACGGTCCGGACACCGGTGTCGAGGGTCTTCCGGACGACGACGGGGTCGTTCGACGGCAGCCTGACCATCAGGTCGATCCCGCCGACCGTCGCGGCCCGGACGAGGTGTTCGAGCCGGGTCGCGTCGTCGGCGCTCGGCCCGCCGTGTTCGATGTCGAGCCAGGCGAAGTCCAGTCCCAGTCCGCCGTAGACCTCGACGAGGTCGGGCGAGAAACTGTTCGCCCGCGCGCCGAACACCCGGCCGCCGTTCTCGAGCCCCGCCTTCGTGTGGTTCCTCGGATGCACGGCGGCGCCACGGAGGGCCCGAAAGTAAGCGTTTGCCCGCGCGGACGCTCACCTCCCGATGGCGAGGATCTCCCGTCCCCCGGTCGCGACGTAGACCGCGTCGCCGGCCACGGCGGGCGACCCCGGGATGTCACCGTCCGTCGGGGCCGTCCACTCGACGGTCCCGTCCTCGACGGCCACGGCAGCGAGTTCGCGGTCCATGGTGCTCGCGTAGAGCCGCCCGCCCGCGGCGGCGGGTGCGGCGGTGACGGCAAGACCGACGCCGGTGTGCCAGCGCTCCGTCCCGTCGACCGCGTCGAACGCGTGGATGGTTCCGTCCCAGGTTCCGGCGAGTATCGCCCCGTCGACGACGACCGGCGGACCGCTGATGCTGCCGTCGAGCGGAGCGTCCCACGTCCGATCGCCGGTCGCGGCGTCGAGGGCGAACAGCCGGGTCTCGTGCCCGTACCGGGTGGTGTCGGTCGACCCGACGTAGACCGATCCGTTCCACACCACGGCTCCCTTCGTGAGGCCGACGCCGAGGTCGGTCCGCCAGCCCTCCTCGCCGGTCTCGGCGTCGAGCGCGTAGACGACCCCGCGGGGGACCGTGGCGTAGACGGTGCCGTCGGCGACGGCCGGCGCCACGTCGACGTTGTCACCGAGGACGTCCGACCACCGCCGGGTGCCGTCCGCCGCGTCGAACGCGTGGAGGTCGCCCTCGAACGTCCCGAGGTAGACGGTGCCGTCGGCGACGGTCGGGGAGGACGTGAACCCGGCGTCGCCCCGGACCTGCCAGAGGAACTCGCCGGCGGATCGGGGTGTCTCGTCCGATCCGTCCCCCTCGGCCAGCGCGTGCAGGTAACCTCCACCGTCGGCCACGTACACCGTTCCGTCGTCGACGGCCGGGGTGCCGAACAGCGGGAAGGAGGCCCGGGCCAGCCACCGCCGCTCGCCGGTCGCCGCGTCGAGTGCGTGGGTGTTCCCCCGGAGGGTGTTGACGTACACGGTGTCCCCGACGACGGCGGGCGACGCGGCGACCTCCCGGTCGACCGCGAACCGCCACCGCTCGCCCGGACCGTCCGGTCCCGGGGCGTCGGGCGAGACGCCCGTGTTTGCCGCGTCGTACCCGGACATCGGCCAGTCGCCCGTGACCGGCTCGTCCGCCCCCGATACCGCCTCGCCGCACCCGGCCAGCGAACCGACCACCCCGACGCCCGCCGCGGAGAGCACTTCCCGGCGGGTGACGTGGCGGTCCATGCGCGCCGTTCGGTTCCGAGCGAGAAAAAGGCGGGTCGGACGTGCGGGGGACACACCAACCGGGTCGCGGCGCGACCGGTCCACTGATACGGTCGTGCGTAACGATTTTCGACCGCTATCGGATCGGCGGCTGGTTCGCTCGCCGGGACACGAGGGACGTGGCGCCACGGTGGTAACGAATTACGCACGACCGTACGAAAGGACGCCACGCGTCCGACGACCCTCCGATTTATGCCGTGGTCCGACGAGCGGGGGCGCATGGAGGTAACCGACGTCGTCGTACACACGCTGTCGCTCCCGGCCGTCGAGTCGGCGAAAGCCGACAGCTCGCAGGACGCCTGCATCGTCGAAGTGGAGACCGACGAGGGAATAACGGGTATCGGCGAGGCCGACTCCTCGCCGCGGGTGGTCGAGGCGATAATCGAAGCGCCGGTGAGTCACGACAAGAGCGCCGGCCTGAAGGAGGTCGTCCTCGGGCGCGACCCGTTCGACGTCGAGGTGCTCTGGAACGAGATGTACGACCGGACGTACTTCTACGGCCGGAAGGGCGCCGCCATCACCGCGATCAGCGCCGTCGACATGGCCCTGTGGGACATCATCGGGAAGGCGGTCGGCCGGCCGCTCCACCAGCTCCTCGGCGGGAAACACAGGGACTCGGTCCGGGCGTACGCGAGCACGCTATTCCCCGACGACCCGACGGACACCGACCACATGCGCCGAGAGGCCGAGGAGGCAGTCGATGCGGGGTTCACCGCGATCAAGTTCGGCTGGGGTGGGTTCGGACAGAGCAGGAAGGACGACCTCGAACTCGTCGGCACCGCGAGGTCGGTGCTCGGGGAGGCGTTCGACATCATGGTCGACGCCGGCATGGTCTGGCAGGACGACGTGAAGGGTGCGATCAAGCGGACCAACGAACTCGATCGGGCCCACGACATCTACTGGATGGAGGAGCCGTTCTACGCGGACAACCTCGACGGCTACCGGCGGCTCGCGGAGGCCACCGAAACCCGCGTCGCCGGCGGCGAGGAGGAGTACACTCTCTACGGCTTCCGGGAGTTCACAGAGCGCGGACGGCCGGATGTCGTCCAGCCGGACGTCGCCCGGTCGGGAGGGATCACCCACCTGCAGAAGATCGCCTCGCTCGCCGCCGAGCGCGGCATCCCGTTCGTCCCACACGGCTACAGTACGGACGTCATCGTCGCCGCCAACCTCCAGCTCATCGCGGCCAACCGGAACGCACCCCTTCTCGAGTACTGCGTCGAGGACTCCCCGCTCCGCTGGGACCTCGTCGAGGAGGACCTGACGGCGACCGACGGGTACGTGGAGATACCCGACCGGCCCGGCCTGGGGATCACGCTGAACCGGGATACGCTGGAGGAGTACCGCGTGGACTTCTGAGAGGGGTCGACCACTCGGCAAGCACAGGTGTCGACTGGTAAACCCGGTGTGTTCGCTGAAACGGGGTCCTCTCGAAAACCCCCGCCCGACACCAGTCTCCGGACAGGCAATCGCGACCCGAACTCGCTCGCGAGCGACCTACGGCAACCCGCTCGACGCTTCGCGGTCGAACAGTTCGTGGCCTGTCCCCCGCCGCTCGACGAAGTCCCAGTCGATCTCGACGCCGAGCCCAGGGCCGTCCGGTATCGCGACGTGCCCGTCCGAGTCGACCTGCTCGGGCGAGTCGACGAACCCCTGATCGACCATCCAGTCGATGCCCTGCGGGTGGAGGAGGGCGTGCTCGTAGTAGTTGGTGTTGCGGATCGCGGTCATGCAGTGGAGGTGTGCGGGCCCGCCGACGTGGAGTTCGACGTCGCGGCCGAACCCCTCGACTATACTGGCGATCTTCATCACGCCCGTGATGCCGCAGTCGAGGTGGGCCTCCGCGCGGACCATGTCCAGCGCGTCGTTCGCGAGGTGGTCGACGCGGCCGTACGGCCCCCCGCGGACGTGTTCGACGCCCAGGATCGGGGTGTCGAGGTCGCGCGCGAGGTTGCGGTTCATCTCGATGCTCTCGCCGCCGTCGGCCATCGGGTCCTCGTACCAGTAGAAGTCGAGTTCGTCACAGACCCGGCCCACGCGCAGCGTCTCGGCGTAGGTGTCGTACTCGCTCGCCGGGTCGATCATGAGATCCATCTCCCCACCGACCCGCTCGTGGATCGCCCGGCAGATGGCGACGTCCTTCTCCGGGTCGCCGAACCCGTGGATCTTGAACCCGGGGTAGCCGTCCTCGAGACACTGCTCGGCGTAGTCGGCGTACGCCTCGGGGGAGTTCAGGCCGTCCTCCTCCTCGTCGGCCATGAACGTCGAGGCGTAGGCGGGGACCGGGTCGGGCGTCCCGCCGAGCAGCGCGTATATCGGCGCGTCGAAGTGCCGGCCGGCGAGGTCCCACAGCGCGACGTCGATGGGTCCGACGCCGGCGTGGTCGAGGTGTCGGAACCGCTTCCAGAGGTCCTGCCAGAGCTCCTCGCGCTCCAGGGGGTCCCGGCCGATCAGCACCCCGGCGGCCATCCGGACCTGCGCCAGCATCGCCGGGACGAAGTAGAACCCCCGATAATGCCCCTCGGAGCCGTCCGCGGTCCTGATGGTGAGAACGAACCCCGGCGGTTCGAGGGTGTTGCCGGGGTCGTAGGCCTGCCGGTTGTTCCACGTCCCGACGTCCTCGAGTTCGTAGTCGAACTCGTGTATCTCCACCTCGGTGATTCGCATGAGACCCCGCTCGCGGGGCGGTGACGTAAAACCACCCGGCCGTGGACCCGCGGTCCCCGTTTCAGCCCTCGGGCATCGGCGAGTCGGTGACGCTCACGACGTCCCCGTCCGCGAGCGTCGTCTCGCGGTCGAGGTGTCCTCGGTCGCGCATCACGACGGGCTCGGCGGGGAGCTCCCCGTCCACCCGGTCGGCGAGGGCGTCGAGGGCGTCCCGAACGGTGGCATCCTCCTCCAGATCGAGCGCGACCGACCGCTCGCCCACGGCTCTCCCGACCGCACCGTAACACCTGAGTTCGACTCGCATGGCTCCAGCGAGCACCCCGGCCCACATGAGCGTTCCCGAGCGGGGAACCGCCAGCATACAAGACACCGGAGGGAGTACGACCGGGTGATGAACGTCGAGTTGCGGTGTTTCGGACCGGTACGCGAGGCGGTCGGGGCGAAGGCCGCGGAGCGGGAACTGGACGAGGGTGCGACCGTCGGCGACCTGCTTTCCGACCTGATCGAGGAGGCGCCCGAACTCGAGGGGACGCTCCTCGACGCTGGCGAGGTGAGCGACAGCATCAACGTCACCGTCGGGGGGCGGAACGTCCGCCAGCTCGACGGCGCCGCGACGACGCTCTCGGACGGCGACGTAGTGCGTATCGCCCCGCCGGTCGTCGGCGGCTGAAAGAGGTAGAAGCGGTCCGAAGCGGACGACGGAACCCTCCGTATCAGTCGTCGGCGACCGCGTAGTCGGCGACCCGCGAGTCCGGGACGGTCCCGTCGTCGTTCCACCCGCGGAGCTCGTAGTACTCGTCGAGCGCGGCCTCGAAGTCCGGGAGGTCGTAGGGGAGCCGGTCGTCCTTCCGGTCCATCCCGCGCTTGTTGTTGAAGTGCCGCTCGAGTTCGATCACGCGAGAGCCGATCGACAGGAGGTCGTCGTACTCGCAGTCGAACAGCGTTTCGAGCACTTCCTCCGTGACGTAGTCGTCCTCGCCGAAGGCACAGATGATCGCGGAGTCGCGGATCGCGGCCCGGTTCTCCCGGTCGAGCACGACCGCGGGCTTGCCGTCGAGACCGATCGGGTCGATCTCGCCGTCGTACTCCACGCGGAGCGTGGTGGAGTACATGTGGTCCGCGCCGCGGTTCGCGACCGCGTAGCTCAGCCCCTGGCCGTTGATGGCCCGGCCGTCGTGGGCGGCGAACTCGAGCCCTTTCACGGACCAGTTCTCGACGCCGAGCTCCTCGTGTGCCCGGGCGACACCCTCGGCGAGCAGGTCGCCGACCCCTTCGCGGTGAGCGATCTTCTCGACGGTCTCGTGGATCAGCTCGGCGTTGCCGAACTCGTCCTCGGACATGAGGTACGCCGCCACGGTATCGCCGGCCGAGATGGTGTCGAGTCCGAGGCGGTCACAGAGCTCGTTGGACTTCATCACGTCGACGATGTCG
>JBEPXB010000171.1:0-6223 GCA_041642135.1 Halobacteriales archaeon
TCGTTCGGTTCGTCGGACCCGTCCTCGGCTTTCAGCTGGGCGTAGGCCCGGGTCGTCGCGGCGATGCCGAACACAACCACAATTGGTGTGATAATAGAGCCCGCGACAGTCCCCCCAACGTTCGATCCCGTAAGTCCGGTTATCAGCGCTGGAAATGCCTGACTAATAACAAATATTATTCCCAATATGAGGACGAGAGCGAAAAGGTTCAGACGGTTCCCTCGGGTGAGCGTCCAAGATTCGGCCATTGCATCAACAAAGTTGCAATCTTCGATAGCGATCTCTTGGCGGACGAAGAATAGTGCAAGCGCAAGGAAGATCCCCGGAACGATCAAGAATATTAACCCGATTCCGATGAGCACGTAGACGACGATGCCTCCAAGAAAACCGTTGACTGTTGCGAACACGAGATTTCCACGAAGGTCAGCGGGGGGGTCCCCAGCCACGGTGTAGAAGACCCTGACAGCGACGATGCGGAGTGCCTCTGCAAGGATACCGAGTAAAAATACGAGGCCGAATGCCAACCCAGCAGATATTTCGACAGCGAGTGGTGCGTTCTCACGTACTTGATCGACCTGCTCGCGTAGAGTCTCGGTGTCCGTTCCCGGCGGTGCGTCCGGCGACTGAGCCAACTCCAACGAAGCTTCAGCAAACCCCAGGAGAAGCGATTGTCCGGCGACGCTACTCAATACCCCGATGACGAGGAATCCTCCGACGAGAAGGAGCCCGTCCCGGCTCCGGAGCCGTCGCACCCCCTCGGCGATGGCGGCACCGATGTCCAGCGGCATGCTCGGTGGTGGCGCGTCGGGGGACAATCAATCCCGCGGGTCGCGGACGTGGGCATCGGGTCGTACGGTCCATGCAGCGGCACTCCAGTTCGGTGCCCGGTCGGATCCGCTCCCATCCCTCTCGAATTCGACCCGCAACGGGACCACTTCCTATGGCCAGTCGTCGCGCGTCTCCTCGCGCTCCCGTTCGCGCTCGGCCTCGAAATCACCGAGTTCCCAGCCCGCCGCCTCCGCGGCGTCCTCCAGGGGGAGGTACTCCCACCCGACGTCCTCGGCGACCTCGCGGTCGTCTTCGTCCGTGCCGACGAACACGTGGCGATCGGTGTCGAACTGCCGACCGACGTTCTCGAGGGACTCGCGCTTGCCCCGCGGCCCGGAGAAGAAGTCCTGGCGGATGCGGTTCTTCCGGGTGAAGTTCGTGACGACGTAGGTGGGTTTGTCGCTGACGACGCCGACGTACTCCGACCACGAGCGCGCGTCGGCGAACACCTCGTCCGGTCGCTTCAGCCGCTTCAGCGCCTCCAGCTCGAAGGCGAGCGTCATGTCGGTCGACCCGGCGCCTTGCATGGTTACCGTGGGACTCCGCCCGGGCAAAACCCTTCGGATACACCGAACCGGCGGCGTTCGGGTCCCTCGAGAAGCCGGACGCCGGAGGCCGGTGGCGTTCCGTCGCCCCCCGAGACGGGCACCGTGCCCCGAACCCGCCAACCCGAGACGACCGGGGACTTATGTCAGTCAGTCCTGTATTATCGACCGGAGCCGAACGGCTCCGTAGTGTCACGCGCGGGGCACACACCCCCGCGGACCACTATCCGTATCCGCTCGGTATCCGATCCCCGTCGCTGGTCACGCCCTCGCCGCCGAGCCACGAGACCGTCCCGGCGGCACGCCATCACCGCCCCGCGGTCGAGCATCAGCCGGCGTCAGAGAGTCGGGCCCGAAGCCGAGCTACCGTGGAACGTCCCGTACAAGTACGCCCGGGTGATACCGACGGCCATGGAACACGGCTGGGCCGACGCCGACGGCCTCTCGATCCACTACATGACCGCCGGCGACCCGGACGACCCGACGGTCGTCCTCCTCCACGGGGGCGTCATCGACTGCGCCTCGCTCTCGTGGGGCGGGGTCCTCGATCGACTCGCCGAGGGACGACACGTCGTCGCGCCCGATCTGGCGGGCTACGGCGAGTCAGACCGTCCCGACGCCGACTACTCGACCGCGTGGCACGTCGGCGTCGTGGAGTCAATCATGGACGACCGGGGGCTCGAATCGCCCTCCGTGGTCGGCATCTCGCTCGGCGGCGGCATCGGCATCGGCCTCGCGCTCCGTTCGCCCGGGCGCGTCGACCGCCTCGTCCCGGTCGACAGCTACGGACTCGGCCGCGACCTCCCGAACGGATTGCTCTCGTGGGCGCTCTCGCGTGTCCCGCAGATCAACAGGCTCTCGCTGTGGCTGCTCGCCCGCAGCGAGCGGCTCACCCGCGCCTCCCTCGGCGGGCTCGTCGTCGACACCGAGGCCGTCCCCGACGAGGTCGTCGCCGAACTCCACGAACGGGTCGGCCGTCCGGAGGCCGGCAAGGCGTTTCGCCGCTGGCGGCGCGCGGAGGTGAGCCGCGAGGGGTACCGCACCGACTACACCGACCGGCTGGACGGTCTCGCGACTCCCACGCTGTTCCTCCACGGCGAGGCGGACGAACTGTTCCCGGTCGAGTGGGCCCGCGCGGCCGCCGAACAGGTGCCCGACGCTCGTCTCGTAACGTTCGAGGACGTCGCCCACTGGCCGCCGCGCGAGGCACCCGACCGGTTCGTCGGGGCGCTCGACGGGTTCCTGCCGCGGGCTTAGCTATCCGTCTCGGCGTCGAGGGGGTCGGTCACTTCGCCAGTGATCGCCTCGAGCGCGTCGGTAACTGTGACCAGCCCGACGACCGAGCCGTCCTCGGTGACGAGCGCGAGTTCCTGGCCGGCCGACTGGAACCGGTCGATGAGCTCCGAGACGGCGAGCGAGGCGTCGACCGCCAGTGGCTCGACCGCGACGTCCGAGAGGGTCGCCTCGCCGGCCTCGAGTTCCGGCTGCTCGCGGAGGACCGCCGGCGTGTAGACGATGCCCCGGAAGTCCTCGAGGGCCTCGCCGACGAGCGGGAAGCGGCTGTGCGGGTTCTCGCGCATCCGTTCTAAGTTCACCGCTAGCGGCTCGGCCACCGACAACGCCACCACCTCCTCGGCGTCGACCATCACGTCCCGCGTCTCCATCGAGCCGATGTCGAGCGCGGCGATGACCTCCTCGCGACGGTCGGCCGGTAACCCCATCCGCGAGAGCCGCTCGCCCATCCGGGCGCGGACCTCCCCCCGGGTCTCCACGGCCTCGGCACCCTCCTCGCCCTCCTCGAGTTCCTCCTCGGCCCAGGACCGCGAGATGGTGACGCCGAACAGCGAGAGCAGCCACTTCGCGATGCGGTCGGCGACGGCGATGACCGGGTAGAAGATCCTCGTCCACCAGTAGAGCGGCCTCGAGCCGTGCTTTGCCACGAAACTCGCCCGCTCGACTCCGAGATAGGTCGGCGCCTGCTCGCCGACGACGACGTGGAGGAGGTTGATGAGCGCGAACGCCACGAACACCGAGACGGCCGCGTGTCCCTCCGCGCCCGCCGAGAAGCCGACGGCCCGGAACAGCGGGTCGACGACGGCCGTGACCGCCGGTTCGGCCACGACGCCGAGGCCGACGCTGCAGACGGTGATCCCGACCTGACAGCCCGAGAGGAAGATCTCGAGACGCTCGGTCATCTCCCACGCCCGCTCCAGCCCCGGGTGGCCGGTGAACTCCTCCCGCGAGAACTGCCGGACCCGCGTCATGGCGAACTCCGTCGTCACGAAGAAGCCGTTCCCCAGCAAAAGGAAGATCCCGCCGACCAGCCGCGCCGCCGTCAGTGCGGTGACCATCGCTCGGGGCTCGTTTCGCGTACGTGTTACCCGTTGGGGTTCGCGGCGAGAGATGGATATAAATACATCCGGATCGTATCGAAACTTTAGCAATATTTATAGTGAACGTACGTTTAGCCCGGAACGTGCTATGACTGGTTCCAACCGGCGCGAGTTCCTGAAGTTCAGCGGCGCCCTGATAGGGGGTATCGCGGTCGGGTCACAGGTGACGGCGGCCGCTCGAACCGACCGGTTCATCGCCGAGACGAAGGGGAACCGGGCACCGAAGGACCTCGACGTGGTCCACGAGATGCCCGGCGTGAAGTTCGTCGTGGTCGAGGGGCGCGAGAAGGACCTGAAGAAATCGAAGGCGGTCAAGGACTACGCGCCGGACATCGAGGTGGGACTGGACGCGCCGGTCGTGAACAGCGACATCCCGGCGTTCGATGCCTCGGACTACGAGGGTCAGCCCGGGGACTTCCTGCAGTGGGACAAGGCCGACCTGAACGTTCCGGAGGCCCACGAGCAGACCGAGGGCGAGGGGACCCGCGTCTCGATCATCGACTCCGGCGTGCTAGAGACCCATCCCGATCTCGCAGGGCCATTAAATCTCGACCTCTCGCGGAACTTCACCGACGACGGCGGCGACCACAACCCAGTCGGCGGAGACGACCACGGGACTCACGTCGCGGGTATCGTCGCCGCGGATAACGGGGGGGGTATCGGTGTCAACGGTACTGCTCCAAAGACTGATCTCGTCGACTGCCGGGTGTTCTCCGGTCCGTTCGCGACGTTCGGCGACATCCTCGCGGCAATAGTCTACAGTACGAACATCGGCGCCGACGTGGCGAACCTTTCGCTGGGCGCGTACCCGATACCGCGGCAAGGACTCGGTTCGTTCTACGGAAAGGTCCTCAACAGCACGATGACCTACGCGAACAAGGAGGGGACCCTGCTGGTCATCGCCGCCGGGAACGACAGCGCCGACCTCCAGCACGACAAGAACTTCATCAGCCTCCCGAACGAGGGCGCACAGGCCGTCTCGGTGGCTGCGACCGGACCCATCGGCTACGGGTGGGACGCCGATGGGGATGGGGAGGTATCGGATCTTGAAGCCCCGCCCGAGAGTCCAGCGTTCTACACCAACTACGGGACGAACGCCATCACACTCGGAGCTCCGGGAGGTGACGCAGACCTGGACGCTATCGGAACGGGTGTCGACTGGTTCAACGACCTCGTGTTCAACACGGTGTTCAGTTACGTCGATACCGACGGCGACGACGAACCGGACACGCAGGTCCCCGGCTACGGCTGGAAGGCCGGGACCTCGATGGCCGCCCCGAACGTCGCCGGCGCGGCAGCGCTCGTCAAATCCGCGAACCCGGACTACAACGCCAACCAGATCGAATCCGCGCTCAAGCGGGCCGCTGACGTCCCCGATGACTACGACAAGACCTACTACGGTAGCGGCTACCTGAACGTCCTCGACGCGCTCTGAGTCGCTCGGGGACCGATCCCCGTCCCGTTCCGTTCCTACGCCGCGGCCTCGATCGCCTCCACGAGCGTCCCCTTGTCCTGCACCCCGACCCAGCGCTGGCTGGCCTCCCCACCGGAGAAGAGGTAGAGCGTCGGCACGCCCTGGACCTGGAACTCGCGGGCGATGTCCTGGTGGTCGTCGATGTCGACCTTCGCCACCGCCGCGTCGGTCTCGGCCGCGATGGCCTCGACGGTCGGTTCGAGCATCTTGCACGGGCCGCACCAGTCGGCGTGGAAGTCCACGAGGACGACGTCGTTCTCGCCCACCAGCCGCTGGAGGTGGTCCCGTCCCTTCACGTGAATCGGTTCGCCCGTCCCCGCCTCCGCGTCTGCATCACTCATGTGTCGCGATAGGGCTCTCGGGGTTTTAATCACACGGCGTTTCGACCACGCGAGCACACTTCCGGGGCGTCCGCGGGTTCGGAGGATCACCACGAGCTGGCACGCGGACCTCGCCGGTCCGACACGATCGGTGCGGATCACGGTCCGGTGGCCGCTTCCGGGCGGAGTCGGACCCTCGTAGAGGACCCGCTCGGGGAGCGTTCCGCCCGCGTCGGAAGCTTGAACCCCTCCCGTTCCGACCCCCGGACGTGTTCCCCCGGATCGAGTACGTCCACTGGATACTGCCGCGGATCGAGGCGGCGACCCACGACCTGGGGTCGAGCGACCTCCGGCCGGAAGCCGGCGACCCCGACCGGGTGGTCCCTGACCGCCTGGCCGACCTCCCGACTCCCGGGATGGACCTTCGGACGCTGGTCGCCGAGGCCTACGGCGTCGACACCGACCGAGTCCTGGTGACGCCGGGCGCGTCGGCCGCCAACCTGCTGGCGGCGGCCGTCGCCCTCGACGAGTCGACGAACGGGTCGGCCGAGGCTGAAACGGATACCGGTCGGGGCCGGGTGCTGGTCGAGAAGCCCGGCTACGAGCCACACGTCGCCACGCCACGGGGGCTCGGCGCGACCGTCGACCGCTACCGTCGCGACG
>JBEPXB010000172.1:0-6178 GCA_041642135.1 Halobacteriales archaeon
TGCTGATGTCCGAGGACGTCGACCGCGTCCTCTTCATCGGGGGTGGGGGGTTCACCGGCCCGAAGCACTTCGCCCGGATGGGGATGACCGTCGACGTCGCCGAGATCGACCCCGTGGTCGTCCGAACAGCCAGGGAACACTTCGGCGTCGAGGAGGTCGAGGAGTCGGCGAACCTCCGGGTACATACGGTCGGCGGCCGCCAGTTCCTCCAGGAGACGAACCACACGTACGACCTGATCGTCCTCGACGCGTACAAGCGGGACAAGGTCCCCTTCCAGCTGACGACGGTCGAGTTCATGCGGCTCGCCGCCGACCGACTCGACGAGGACGGGGTGCTCCTCGCGAACGTCATCTCCGCGCCGGGCGGCCCCGCCTCGAAGTTCTACCGCGCCGAGTACCACACGATGGCGCAGGTGTTCCCGCAGGTGTACGCCTTCCCCACCTCCTCGACGGGGCTGGTCCAGAACATCGAACTCGTGGCGACGAAGGACGCGACGCGGACCACCGAGGCCGAACTCCGGCGTCGCGCCGCCACGCGGGACGTCGGCGCGGACCTCTCGCGGGCGGTCGGGTTCTACCGGACGGACGTCCCGACGGACGACGTGCCGGTGCTCCGTGACGGCCGGGCGCCCGTCGAGCAGTTACTTGACCCGATGGCCGGCAAGGCGTACGTCCTCGAGGGCGCCAACGGCACGACCACGACGACCTCGCCGTCGGTCGAGCGGCGGCGGCCCGTCGGGGACCGGGTGCTCGCCGGGTAGCGGCAGCCGGCCGGATCCGGGCCGCCGGTGCCGTCGGCTTGATGTGGCTCCGAGAGGAGGAACGCCCATGCGGGCTGAGGAGCCACATCCACAGGTACAGTCGGTCCTGGAGATGGTCGAGGCGGCGGACGTGCTTCCGCTCCACCAGTACGGTCCTGAAGGGGCCCGCGAGGTGACGGCGGAGATGCGCCCGGACGTCGACGGCCCCGGGGTCGGTGACGCCACCGACCGGACGATACCCGGTCCGGAGGACGGTGCGGAGGTCCCGGTCCGGATCTATCGCCCGGAGGGAGGGGCCGTTCCCGACGGTCGTCTTCTTCCACGGGGGCGGCTACGTCATCGGCGGGCTCGACAGCCACGACGTGTGCTGTCGGCACCTCGTCCACGAGAGCGGCTGTGGCGTCGTCGCGGTGGACTACCGCCTCGCCCCGGAACACCCGTTCCCGGCGGCGGTCGAGGACGCCTACGCCGCGCTGGAGTGAGTCGCCGCTAACCCCGACGAGGTGGGCGGCGACGGTCGGCTCGTCGTGATGGGCGACTCCGCGGGCGGGAACCTCGCCGCGGTCGTCTCGCTGATGACCCGCGACCGCGACGGGCCCGGGATCGACCGACAGGTGCTCGTCTATCCTGCCGTGAGTCCCCGGGAGGACCGGCCCTCGCGGGAGAACAACGCCGAGGGGTACTATCTGGAGGAGTCGGATATGGAGTGGTTCGGCGACTGCTACTACGGGAGCGACGTCCACGAGGCGAACCCGTACGCGTTCCCGCTGGTCGCCTGCTCGCACGCCGACCTGCCGCCGGCGACCGTCCTGACGGCGGGGTTCGACCCGCTCCGGGACGAGGGCGCGGCCTACGCCGAGGCCCTCCGCGAGGCGGGCGTCCCCGTCGAGCACCGCAACTACGGGGGGATGATCCACGGGTTCTTCACGATGCTCGCGGGACCGGTGGAACTCGACCGGGCGCACGAGGCGGTCGCGGACGTCGCCGGCGACCTGCGCGAGACGTTCGGGGACGACAACTATTAATCGAAGAGTATCACTTCACGTGATATGTCGACGGTGACTCCCGGCACGACGGTCCGCGGGACGGTTCGGGGGACGGCGAACAGGGCGAACCCGGTGTTCGCCGTCGGGGTGATCCTCGTGCCGCTCCTCGCGTTCGCCTACGCGGTCACGCTCGGATCCGTCCAGGTCCACACCTACGTCCACGTGATGGCGGGCGTGCTCTGGACGGGCATCGACGTGTTCATGGCGCTGGTCGTCGGGCCCGTCCTCGGGGGGCTGAGCGTCGAGGAACGCGCGAACTGGTTCGAGACGTTCACCCCGAAGATGACGTTCCTGATGCCGACGCTCGCGACGGTCACCATCTTCGGCGGCATCACGCTGGCGACCCGCCTCGGGGTCTTCCCGAACTCGGGGCCGTGGATCGGGCTGTTCGTCTTCGTCTCGTTCGTGACGGCGACGCTCCTGCTCGGCCGCACCTTCGAGGCCTTCGGCGACCGCCGCTGGCAGGCGTTCTTCGCGGTCGTGCTCGTGGGCAACGGCGCCTACCTCCTGACCGAACTGGCCGGCGCCGGCATGACACTCCCCGAGACCCGACCGATCATCCTCCTCGTCCTCGCGGTGATGGTCGTGCTCACCGTCCTCGGGTTCGGGCTCCTGCTGCCCAACGAGGTGCTGGTCTACCTCGAGTCGATGTCCGCCGAGCCCGACAAGGAGCGGATCGGTCGGCTCGGGATGCGGACTGCGAAGCTTGGCGGCGTCCAGGGCGCCTTCCAGCTGGTGATCATCGTGCTGATGGTCTACCTCCGCTGGGGTGGGCTCTGAGCCGGCGAGCAGGGAGGAACGACTCGCTCGCGTCTCGCTACTCCAGCGCGCCGATGTTCCGCGCCAGTATCCCCGTACTGATCAGCGCGATGATCCCCCCGGCGGTCAGCACCGGGTTCAGCCCGCCCGCCGGCACCCCCGCGAGCAGGATCAGCAGCCCGACCGTGATGCCCGCGAGCGGCCCACCGAACGCGACCGTCTCCTGGTCCATACACCCCCATGACCGGTGGCGGTAGTAAATCCCTAGCACGCGGGTCGGGTGCATCGAGGGGACCGAACCGTGGTGTCGAGGGCCGACCGAGGGTCGTCAGTCGTCGACGGCCTCGGCGTCGCCGTCGGCGTCCGCCTCGCCCGAGTGGAGGGACGGCCCCGGTCCGGGCGTCCCGCCGCCCGTCTCGACGACCCCTTCGCGCCACGTCCCGCGGCGGAACCAGACGACCGCGAGGAGGAACGACCCGAACGCGGCGGTCGTGTACGCCCACCAGATCCCCTCTACCCCGACGTCGAGTCCCGAGACGACCACGCCGCCGGGGAGCGTGACGGTCCACGCGAACGCGAGGACGAGCGCCACCGGCACGCGGAGGATCCACCGCGAGAGGAACGAGAGGGCCATCGCGACCTTCGTGTGGCCGGCGCCGCGGAACGCCCCCTGGATGGTCATCACGCCGCCGAAGAACGCCCACGAGGGGGCGACGATCCGGAGGAAGCCGACGCCCTCGCGGACGACCTCGGGATCGGCGACGAAGATCCGAATGGCGGCAGCGGGGAACGCGACGACGAGCGCGGTCGCACCGAGTAACAGGCCCATCGTCCCGGCGGTTGCGACGAACGCTACCCTAGCGGCGCGGTCGGGCGTCTTCGCTCCGAGGTTCTGTCCGACGCCCGTCGCCGTCGCCTGGCCGACGGCGCCCGCGACCGACCACGTCACCGACATCAGCCTGACCCCGACGCCGTAGGCGGCCGTCGCGGCGGGGCCGAACCGGGCGACGAAGCCGGCCATCGCGACGGCGGCGAAGCTCCGTGCCCAGCCGTCGATCGTCGCCGGCGACCCGATGTCGATCAGTTTCTTCAGCGCCTCGGGGTCCGGACGCAGGTCCCGGGGGTGGAGCCGGACGCCGAAGCCGCCGTGGAGCAGCACCGCCAGTCCGAGGGCGACGGCCGCCGCGCGCGAGAGGAAGGTGGCGACGCCCGCCCCGAACGTCCCCCACGCGGGAAACGGGCCCCAGCCGAGGATGAGGAACGGATCGAGGACGACGTTCGCGCCCGCGGAGAGCACCATCAGCCACATCGCCGTCCGGGTGTCGCCCGCACCCTGGAGCGAGGCGCGGAACGCGAAGAAGAAGAACGTGAACGGGAGCGCGAGGAAGATCACCTCGATGTACGCGAGCGCCTCGACGAACACCTGGCCGCGCGCGCCGATGAGCGAGAGGAGCGGCCGGCGGACCGCCAGCCCCGCGATCGCGAGCACGGTCGAGACGGCGAGCGTCAACAGGACCGTCTGCGCGACGACGTGGTCCGCTCGCCGATCTTCGCCGGCGCCGACGTACTGGGAGACGAGCGCGATGGTCGCCGCGGTGATACCCATCGCCGTCGAGACGAACATCCACGACAGCGGGAACATGAGCGAGACGGCCGCCACCGCCTCCGGGCTCACGCGGCCGACCCAGAACATATCCGCGAGATTGTAGAACGTCTGGAGCAGGTTACCGAGGACGAGCGGCCAGGCGAGTTGGCCCAGCCTGGGCGTGATAGCGCCCGTCGTCATGTCGACGCGGCTCCGCTCCTTCGTTCCCACAGGTGGTTCCCACGAACACCGGCGACGGCTTAACTGACCTGATCGTCAGGCGCGCGTCGGGCCCCCGGTCCCTTCTCCGTCCCCCGTCGCGTCTCAGACCGAGACGTCCGAGCGGTGGTAGGGACCCGCGCGGACGCGCTCTGCCAGCCGACTCAGTTCGGCCTGCGTCAGTCCGGACTCGGCCTCGGCGAGCAGCGCCTCGACCTCCTCGCGGCGGAGCTTCACCGTCCGGGCGCGGTCGACCGCCTCCCGGCTCCGCCCGCGGAGCTCGCGGACGGTCCCGAGCGCGAGCAGGTATGGCATCCCCATCGCCTCGAGCAGCATCGCCTGACCCTCCGGGAGACAGTCGAGGTAGCGCCGGGCACCCGGGGCGTACGCCGCGGCGTGGTCGGTGAGCCGGCGGACGACCCGGGCGACCCCGGGTACCTGGTCGGGGTCGCCGACGTCGGCGTGGTCGAGTCCCTCCTCGGCCAGCCACTCGGCCGGCAGGTAGACGTTGTTCTCGGTCTCGTAGTCCGCGCGGACGTCCTTGGCGATGTTCACGAGCTGGAGCAGCAGCGCGAACGACCGGGCGTCCTCGGGGTCCGGGGTCGGCCCGGCGGTCCCGTAGCAGCCCAGCAGGTTGGTGAACAACTCGCCGACCGTCCCGGCGACGTACCAGCAGTAATCCTCGAGTTCCTCGAGGGTGCGCAACCGGAGCCCGCCCTCGTCGTCGTAGCGCCGGAGGAAGTCGGCCATACCGCCGGCCATCTCGCGGACGACCGGCCGCATCGCCCCGTCGACTTCGGCGGGGAACGACTCGAAGACGCGGAACACGCGTTCGGTCTCGTCGACGACCGCCCAGTCGGCGCCGCCGTCCCCGGGTCGGACCGGTTCGACCGCCTCGAGGAACGCCGGGACGCCGGTTTCGTTCCCGGGATCGAGGACGGCGTCGTACGTCTCGAGGATGTCCGCGCGGACCCCGGGCGGGATCGCCGGGTCGTCCTCGACTGTATCGGCGATGCGACAGAGGAGATAGCCGGTGCAGACCCACGACGAGACCGGTTCCTCGAGGAGATCGATGCTCAGCGCGAACGTCCGGGAGACCGACTCGACGGCGTCGAACGTCCACGCCCGGTCGCGAGCCACACCCGGCGCTTCGTTCATCGGTCGGATCCACGAGGGCGTCCGGTATAAAAGTCCGGATGTGCTACCCCCCCGCAGTCCCCGGGAAAGAGCCTTCAGCGGGAGGTGCGTCCACCGACCGATGCGACGGGACCTCGTCTCGGTCGGGAGCGCCATCGTCGACCGCTACTACCGGCTGTCGAACCTGCCGGAACCCGACGGCGGTGCCTTCGTCCGGGACTCCTGGGAGGGGTTCGGCGGCGTCGCCGCGAACGTCGCCTGCGCGGTCTCCCGACTCGGCCGGGAGGCCGGGATGGTCTCCCGGCTCGGGTGTGACGGGGACGGGGACGCCGACGCCGTCGCCGAGAACCTCCGGGAGTGGGACGTCGACACCGAACGGCTCCAGTACGGCGGGGAAGCCTCGACGTACAGCATCGTCCTCCGGGACCCGGCGGGCGAGCGGATGATCGTCACCGGCGGAGAGGCCGCCCGCTCGCTCGCGCTCGCCGAGGCGGACCTCGCGTACGCCCGCGACGCTCGTGCCGTCTTCACCAACGGGTACGTCCCCGACCGGGCCGTGGCGCCGCTGGTCGAGGCCCGCTCCGCGGGAGCCCTACCGCCGCTCGCGTTCGACCTCTCCGGGCCGCTCGCCGAACTGGAGGACCGGGGGACGGCTCCCGACACCGTCGACG